>JBDTLW010000164.1:0-5629 GCA_039934575.1 Parafilimonas sp.
AGGAGGTACAATTATAACCATGCGGTCTTTTTCCTGGAAACCTTTCTCACGCAATCCGTGCGCAAGTGCAATACTATTTTTATAAAGGGCACCGGCAAAAAGCTGTTGTTTCCCTTCGGAAAAAACTATTGTATTTTCTGGTAAACTTAAAAGTGCACCGAGGAACGGAGTATGATAGAATTTTATAGTCATTTCCATATCATCAGTTGAATTGAAATACTGATACCAGCAGCAAGCCCTATAATAGCAATTCTGTCACCGTGTTTTAATAACCCTTTTTTTTCGGCAGTATAAAGCGAAATGGGTATTGAAGCAGATGCAGTGTTTCCATACAGATCACAAATCTTTATTATTTTATGAGCAGGAAAACATGAAGCTGCTGCGATAACATCAAATGATTTTGAAGAAACCTGGTGTGTAACCACATGATCTATTTCTGATAATGATAACCCGGCTTCTGCAAAACAAGACTGAAGAAAACTGCCGCCTTCTTTTATAAATACGTTTGCCAGCTTAGCCGTTTCCCCTTCAAAAAAACATTTATCAAAATCTGTTGGAAACATAGTGCCGCCCCCTTTAATGGTGCATAATTCCCAATATTTTCCTACGGTTTTAAATTTTTGAAAATATATACCGCAACCGTTTGCAGATTGCTCTACCATTACTGCAGAACCTGCATCACCAAAACTTAATGAAGCAAGTCTTTTCTTCATATCTTCTCCATCTTTTGGTTGAAAGCGAATGCTGGTACTTGTTTTTTCTCCGGAAATAATTAATATTTTTTTATACGTTTTTGCATCAATAAATGAACTGGCAATTTGTAAAGCAGTAACAAAACTGTTGCAGGCATTTTTAATGTCAAAAGCAGGGCAATGCAAACCAAGTTTTGCATGAGCAATATTTGCAGTGGCTGGTTCGGCAAGATCACTGCTTGCAGAAGCGAATATCATGCAGTCTATTGATTCGGCGCCATGCTTTTTAACCATACTTATTGCAGCTTGCACGCCAAGATCAGATGCCTGCATATCATCATCAGCATAGCGTCTTTCCTTTACACCAAACAGCCGTTCAATAGAGCCTGGAGGGAGTAATTTCTCATTCTTATTTATAATAGCTTCCAGTTCACAACTGCTGACAATTTTTTCAGGCAAAAAAATACCGATATCGCTTATGTATGCACTCAATCTATTTTTGCGTTTAAAAGCCGTTTCCAAAATGGTTTTGTAATTCTGTTGAATCCATTAAATTCTTTTACAAACTCAATAGCCGTTTTAAGACAAGTGTTTGAAAAATTGTTTCTATAATTTTTCTTTGCACATTTATATAGTGTTTTAACATCAGCAATACCTGCACGCTGAAAAATTTCTTTTTTTACATACATCGTTATCATAAAATGAATATGTAAAGCCATTATAATACTGTATATACTGCGTTTTATAAACCCAGCATTTTTAGTATAATCTTCAAGGTATTTTTTTGCGAAATATATATGACGCCCTTCTTCTATCTGATGCAGCTCAGCAATTTTGCGTAAAACAGAGTAAACTTTTTCATCTTTTTGCACGGCTCTTCCAACTGCATCTGATACAAACTCTCCGGCAATCATTGCCATAAACATCATGGAATTAGGCAGATATTTAGATGATATTTTACTCCAGAAAAAATGCTGATTAGATGGAAGGATTGGGTGCCCGTTAATAACTTCTATTCCACGGTTAAACATTTCCATGTGGCGTGTTTCTTCAATAATCTCACGATACATAAATTTAGTCTCTGCACTGCCTGCATTAAGTTTTACAATTTCCCTGCTTAAAAATTTTACACCCAATGCTTCAGACCACGCATAAGAATACATAAACTGAACAGCTTCGTGCCGCTCTATTTCCAGTATTTGTTTTTCAGTAAGTTTATCATAAACAGGCAATCCTGTTACAGAAATAAAACTCTCAGGAAGGAATCGCTCATTTTCTGTTCGCGGATTATTCCATGGAATATATGTTTCGGGCATTAAAGGTCTTTCAATGCTTATCCGGGTGAGGCGTTCAATGGTAGCTGTATCCATATTTTTTAGTATGAATTAAATACACTAAATGATGTTACAGCAATCCGCTATGAATTGAGTTGTATGGTTCTTTTCTGCAGCAGCATTTAATGGTAATAAAAATATTCTTTTATTTATTAATTTAAGTATTTGATTTTACAACTGGTGCGTTTCAGTCTATAGTTAATCTTTATCTTTTAATATAGTTGTTTTGATCGTGATATTTTACAGCAATGTTTGGAAAAATTATGTGTAGTATAAATTGCAGTTTTAAAACGAAAAGAATAAAGTTTAGGTTAATTTGGATAAATATTTTACAAGAACAATTTTTAATGTTTGATTTTTTTCTTGCTGTAAATCTTATTACACATACTTTTTCCTTAAAAAAAGAAAGCCCGCGTTTTCCTACTGGCAAGCGCATATTAAGCGCGTTGCTTATTCTTCCTTTCTTTTTTATTTTAATTATTGTTAACAGGTTTTTTATGTTGCTCGACTGGATTTTTTTCCCAGGTTTCAGAAAAATGAAAATAAAAAAGGCAGCTTTTCTAACAGGTGTTCCAAGAAGCGCAACTACGTATCTTTTTAATATTTTAGCTCAGGATAAAGAACATTTTACCTGCTTTAAACTTTGGGAAATTCTTTTTGCACCTTCCATCATTCAGAAATATATTTTATCAGGAATATTTAAAACAGATCGCTTAATTGGAAGACCGCTTTATCATTTTTCTTTATTACTTGATAAGATTTTTTTAGGCAGAATTGCAAAGCTTCATGAAATCAGTTTTTCAAAACCTGAAGAAGATGAAATGCTTTTGCTATATGCGTTCGGGAGTATGTATCTCACATTTTTCTTTCCCGGCGTAAAGGCTATAGATCCGCATCTTTTTTTTGATACTGAACTTTCGGCAAAAAAAAAGAAAAAGCTGATGCTTTTTTATAAATGCTGTGTTCAGCGTCATGTATTCTTTTTTGATAAGAAGGAAGAAAAGTTTTTCCTTTCTAAAAATCCTTGCTTTATTTCTAAGATAGTTTCTATTGCTGAAACTTTTCCGACTGCAATTTTGATTTACATGCTGCGTTCTCCGCTTAAAACTATTCCATCAACCATTAGCTTAAATGCAAATATTTATTCTGTTTTTTCAGGTAAGAAAAAAGAAAATCCATTGTTTGCTAAAACAACTGAAGTAATTATTCAATGGTATAAAATAACAGACGATAGTATAGAAAAGCACTGGCAGAACAGGAGTATAGTAGTTCCTTTTAAAAAGATAACAAATCAGCCGGAAGCAACAATACATACCCTGTATGCATTTCTGAAATTGAAACCGGGAGCGAAAATGAATTCACTATTAAAAATTGAACAGGGGAATTGCAGAACCTATCAAACCAATCATAAATACAACAGTAAGAATGATGCACTTGAAAAAGAAATTTGCTTGGAGCTTAATTTTATTTTAAATGGCAAATACAAAAATGAAATTTGAAAACATACTATTCAATTCCTGTACCTTTTCCTGCCTTACTATTCTTACTGTCAATATTCCATCCACTTATTAAAATATACGGTGAAGCATTGCCTGCATCTTTATTTTCATAGTTGCATTCAATAGTTCTGCTTTCGCCAGGCGCAAGAGAAATATAATTATCAGAAAAGATCAAAGGCAAAATATCATCCGCATTTTTTTCTTTTAATGCGCGTATATGCACAAAGAATGCAACTGCTTTTCCTGTATTGGTAATTGTAATTGTATGAGATGTTTCTGTTTGTTTTTTATTCAATGATTGCTCAACTTTTATTGTTGTTGAAGGCATGTTTTGCAAAGGCGTAAAATCAGTGTAAGCAGATTGTGGCGTGTAAAACCATTTTGACCTTTTCCAGTTCAGCTCATCAGCTTTTTTAGAAAGCCAATACCAGTTTATACTTTTAGTTTGCTTATCTGCATCTTTTAATTCAAGCCTTAAAAAATAAACATCTGATAAACCATTTATCTGCGGAATTGCAAAACATGTTTGCGTTCCGTCTTCACCTACACTTGTTGAAACTGTGTTTGAATATTTATTTGTTCCATCTAAATTATATACATCTGCTTTTACGGTTAAGTCATCAAAATTTTTCAATAATGAATTGATGATATCAACTGCATTGTCCTTATAAGAATACATTACATGCAGTGGCTCCATAGATTTTTTCATACCGAAATAAGTACCTGCAGGATATAGATAATAATCGTAAGTATGCCATATTAAACTTGGCCAGGGATTGGCCAGCATCCATTGTACAACGCCTGTTGCTGTGTTGTATTTATGCAAGCCATACGCTTCCATCATGGCGCGGTTACCTTCATAATTCTGCAGTTGCGCTTTGGCTAAATATTCATGTATGTTGGTTGATCTTCCATAACGTTCATTCAATGCGCTGTCAAATATTTTTGTGTTACCAAACTGCATGGTTCCGCAGTGATAAAGCCAATCACTGTTTGTGTACCAAATAGAATCTTTCGGAAGAAATTTTATTAAACTTTCATACGGCATAATAGCAGGACCTGGAGAAATTTCTGTTGCAAAACTCCAGGCTCCGCCATATTTACCCGGGTCAGTTTCCCAGTATGATGGTGGCACCCAATCATAAGGGCCATTCATTTTTACACCACTGAAACCAGACACTTTTGATTTGCTTGCATCCGCCGTTGAAATGGTTGGATTTGGCCAGTGCAACGCAGCTTCTATATTCAAATAATCTCTTTCTACGCTTGTATCACGTGGCGGCATATCACTTCCATTCAGCCAAACCATAACACAGGATTTATTTCTTAACCAATACATCATACTGCTGTCAGATGACATAGCAACTGCCCGCTCAGCAACATCCCAATGTTCAGGATATTGCCAGGCACCGCAACACATCCAGCCTGTCATAACAAGCAAGCCATATTTATCACAAACATCATAAAAATTATCATCTTCAAACTTGCCTTCACTGCGCACAATATTCATATTCATATCACGCACAAGTTTTAGCTCCTGCTCTTGTCTCTGTGCTGAGTGACGCTGAAAAATATCGGGTGACCATGCTGCCCCACGCAACATGATTGGTTTACCATTCACTATAAATTCTCTTGAATCATCATTAATAAGTGTTGATGTTATTTCGCGGATACCAAAATTTTCTGCAATGGAATTACTGTTTGTATTATCAACAACGCAGGACAATTCAATGCGGTTTAAATTCTGTTCACCATACTGCCAGGGCCACCAGATTTTTGGATCATGTATATTGAGTTGTGCAAAATTATTTTGAGTAAAACTAATTTCCTTTTTTTCATTTGGCATTAAATGAATTGTTTGCTCAAAATTTACATCACTATTTATTTTGCCTTTTATAAGAGCATCCTGTTCGCTGCCTGTATAATTTGTTACAACGGCATACACATTCAAATGTGCAACGTTTAATGAAGGCAGATCGAAATGTGTTGTTACCAACGGATGCGCAACCCCAACTTTATTGAATGTTTTTATTTCAACATTATTTACAATACCACCGTTGTAATCCGGCGGATAATGAATCCAGTCTGCATAATCAATAGCCAG
>JBDTLW010000165.1:0-5591 GCA_039934575.1 Parafilimonas sp.
GTTGATCTTGCAAAAAGTTCAGCCTTCTATAAAAACGTTATGGGCTTTACGGAAATTCCTGAACCGTTTCATGATAACAGGCATGTATGGCTTAAAATTGGTGAACATAATGAGCTGCATGTTGTTTCAGGAGCAAAAGAAATCATACCGCATGATATTAATATCCACATGGCATTCAGCGTTCCTTCCGTTGAAGATTTTGCAAAGCATCTTGATTCAATGAACGTGAAATATGGTAATTGGTCACAAAAAATTAAAGCGCCGGAAGTGCGCCCTGATGGTGTTAAACAAATATATTTTCAGGATCCTGATGGTTATTGGATTGAAGTGGACAATGATAAATTTTAGCAGCAAATTGTGCAGAATGAAATGTGAGTTTGTAAACTATTATCTTCGCCGTTTTTAAATGTGCTGATGAATTCCATCTGGCAAAAAATAAATTTAAAAATACGCAGATGAAATTTTATACCCTGATCATAAAGTACCGTTTCTGGTTAAGCATTTTTGCTATTGTACTTGGTGTAATATTAAATCTTACTGTGTCTGGCTTCTGGCCTGTATTTCCTTTATATTTTGTTGGATTAATAGGCTTTCTCAGTCATTTTTTTATTGGTCCGATGCGATTGTTGCAGGAGCCAATGGAAAATGGCAAAATGGAAGAGGTTGAAAAAATTCTGAATAGTATATGGTTCCCTAATTTATTGTATAAGCCAATCCGCTCAACTTATTATACAGTGCAAGGCAACGTAGCTATGATGAAGCAGGATTTTGATACCGCTGAAAAACATTTAAAGAAAAGTGCATCGCTGGGTTCGCCAATGCCTGAAGCAGAAGGCGCTAATAAATTACAATTAGGCATGATGGCGATGCAGAAAGGCGATATGAGAGGCGCTGAAGGTTATATGCGTGCAGCCATTCGCGCAGGTATTCCGGATAAAGAAAGTGAAGCCATTGCTTTTTTAAGTATGTGCCAGATATTTATGAACAAGCGTGAATTTCGCGCTGCAAAAGATTTCTTCCGAAAAGCAAAAGCCTGCAAGCCAAAAAGCAAACAGGTACTTGATCAAATTAAAGAAATTGAAAAATATATTTCAAGAGTACCGGGATAGTAATAAGTTCGCTCCCTTCACGAACTTTACAAGTTGATTAATAATTTCATTGCGCACAGAAATCTCCAAAAAAAATCCCGCCAAAAACTTAGCGGGATTGAAGGGTAACATAAACTAATTTATCTGCTAACAATAACTTTATTGTTGTAAATACTTTCGCCTTTTTCATTTATAACCCGAAGAGAATACATACCTGCACTTATAGAAGAAACATAAAGCGACTCCGTTTGTGAACCTGAAATATTTACTTCTTTTTGCATTATTGTTTTGCCTTCCATATCGTTTAATTGTATAACATATTTACCTTTTACCAGGTTACTGAACTGAACATTCAATTTTTTATCACTTACAGGATTAGGATAAATATTTACTGAACTTTTCACAATTGTTTTTGCAACTGCGTTTTCATTTTTGCTTTTACTGAAAGCAAAATTTGCATTCGCAAAATCTGACACGTTGTAAACCTGTTCTGTTTTTTTAGACAGTTCAGTTGCTTCTAAAGTAGTAAGGTTAACGCGATAATAATTGGTTGTTTTTGTTGAGCTGCCTACAATTACATTAGCGCCATCTTCAACCATTGCAGCGTTTACTGTATAATCTTCAGGCATATTTTTTATTTGTCCAATAAAAGTTGCAAGCCTTGTGTTAGGATTAATTTTATAAACACCGCGTTGCATCGCAAACAAATAAAGATTGCCGTTTGCGTCTGCAATAAGATCGCCACCCCAACTTACAAATTGTTTTTTTACAGAATTTTCTCCGTTTGTTTTGGCATCAATTAAATTACCTAAATCTGTAATTGAAGTTTGCTTTCCTAATGAAAATCTTATCAAATGCTCATTATCATTTGTAAGTGCATAACCATAATTATCAGAGGCAATAACCATACGTGTAATTACAGATGCTTCACCCGGCTGATTAGGAAAATTTTTAAGCAACTGCGTAGTAACCGCATAAGATTTAGGTTGCGAGCTGTTTAAATCCAAATAGCGCAATTGGTTGCCCATCATTTGCGTATAATACAAACGATTATTTTTTGCATCGTAAGCAATAGCTGCAACCATCCTGTTATTAATGCAGCCGCAGGTTTGCGGAGTTGATGCCGGTGCAACAGCATTGGCAATATTCGTTATTATTTTTTCGCCGCTTACAGCATCATATACGGCTTCATTATTTTCTGCAGGAAGATATAATGTTTTTATAGCATTGCTTCCATCCATATCTGCCTGTCGAAATACCATCCAGTTTACATTTCCAAACTGTTCACCGGTTACGGCAAAAAACTTTTTTGATTGCGAAAAACTGTTAGCTGAAGCAGCTAAAACAATCATCAAAATAACTAAGGGTAAAAATTTATTTTTCATGTGTTATAATTTTTCAAATTGAAAGTTAGGGATTAATCGTAATTCAGGCAACTAAGTTTTTTGAATGGATTCCACTGCTTTTTTTACACTGCCTTTCTGCAATAAAATTTCCTTTGCCTTTTTATAATTTGTAAGATTTGCCTGCTGCATCAGCATTTTTACGCCACGGTCTATAAGCTTTTCATTACTCAGTTGCATGTTGACCATACTATTATCCTCAACTCTTCCCATCTGAATCATTACGGCAGTTGAGATCATGTTCAACACCATTTTTTGCGCAGTACCTGCTTTCATTCTTGTGCTGCCGGTAACAAATTCAGCACCTGTAATTACTTCAACAGGATAATCTGCTGCGGCGGCTAATGGGGTATCTGCATTGCAGGTTATACAGCCTGTATCAATATTATTTTCTTTGCAATGCTGTAATGCGCCAATCACGTAAGGCGTTGTTCCGCTTGCTGCAATACCAATTACAAAATCTGTATAAGAAATATTTTTTTGCTGAATATCAATCCAACCTTGTTCGTCATCATCTTCAGCAAATTCTGCGGCGCGGATAATTGCATTAAAACCTCCGGCAATTAAACCCTGAACAAGTTCATACGAAACACCAAACGTTGGCGGACATTCGCTTGCATCGAGAATACCAAGCCTGCCGCTGGTACCTGCGCCAATATAAAAAAGCCTTCCGCCTGCAAGTATTTTATCAGCAATGGCAATAATTAATTTTTCTATTTGCGGTAAAGCTTTTTCAACAGCAGTGGCAACAGTTTTGTCTTCATCATTTATATATGTGATAATTTCTTTGACAGACATTTTCTCAAGATGCCTGTAAGCAGATGGTTGTTCGGTAGTAAGCATTATTGCAAAAGTAAAAGTTTGCAGTTTGCGCTGGATTATTTTAAGCAGGATAAATTAATAAGCCTTAATACAATTACAAATTCAGCATGATTTTTTTTCCTGTTTTGCAGGCTTCATAAATAGCATCAATAATTTTTAAATCTTTCACAGCTTCTTCGCCGTCAACAGGCACAAGCGGTTTATCATTATTAAAAATTATTCCTGCCATGGTATCCATCTGCAGTGTTTGATGTGTAACTATAGGTGCATTGATAGGACCTTTATTTGTATCACCGGCAATAGGTCCATAACCCGTTGCGGGATATAATTCTGCAAAGCCATCAGTACCGTTAAGAAAAAAACGGTCAAGATTATTCAGGCTGTATGTTGATAAGCAGGAAGCCACTGCACCGCCGGGAAAACCTAATTGAAATTGTATGGTTTCATCAATGCCTTCTTTAAATTTTTCCGAATTGTTTTTTGTTTCCTGCGCTGTAACCCAAACAGGATCTTCGCCAATCATATACCGTGAACCATTCACTGAATAAATTCCGATATCCATCATAGAGCCACCACCGGAAAGCACTTTATTTAAACGCCATTGTGTTGGATCGTCAATAATAAAACCGCTTAATCCCTGGAAAAATAAAACCTTACCAAACTCGCCTGCATTGCGCATTTTAATGATCTCTACAGTATGCGGTTCAAAATGCATTCTGTAACCAACCAATAATTTTACATTAGCAGCTTTGCAGGCGTCAACCATCTCTTGTCCCTGCTGTGCATTTATACTCATTGGCTTTTCGGAGATTGCATGTTTGCCTGCTTTTGCAACACGAATTACTTCATCATGATGCAAAGCATTTGGCGTAATAACATACACGGCATCTATATCAGGGTTATTTTTTATCGCATCAAAATTTTCGTAGTTGTAGCAATTCTTTTCAGGTATGTTATACTTTTTTTGCCAATCAATTATTTTTGATGGTGTGCCGCTGATCACTCCAACAAGTTTAGCTCGTGTACACGATTGCATTGCTTCTGCAACACGGGTTCCATAACTGCCTAAACCCATAATGGCAACGCGTAAAATTTTATCATCATTCACGCAAGCTTCAGCGGTTAAGCTTATAAATGGTAATGTGGCTGCTGTCATAGACACTGTTTGAATAAAATTGCGGCGGGTACTCATAATAAAAAATATTTTTTAAAGTTAATGCTTTGGCTAAAGCCAACCGTTTCTTGTCATTCTTAAGCCAAGACTTAATTCTTGTGTTAGCAAAATAAAGAGTGATGTTGCTTTAGCTAAATCAGGTTATTGATTATTTTTGATTGTATTCTTTTTCTTTCTCATCATAAAAACCTTTCAGCACATAAAATGCTTTTTTCTTTTGCCCTGTTTCTGAAATTAATCCTTTACGGTTCCATCCATTCTGATAATCCGGGCTCATTCTTTTTGGTGAACGAAAATCAACTAAAATCCACGGAGTCATTCCTTTTAAATTATCAATCTTGCTTATTAATTGCATTTGATGCTGATAAACACATTGCTGATATTCTTCACTAAAACGTGTTGCAGAATCTGCATGAAAACCTGCCAAAGCGCCGGCGCCCATTTCACTTATAATAACCGGTTTTTGATAATCAATTTTAAAATTAAATTTATTTATTTCCCAGGGCATGCCACCTGTGTACCAGCCATAATATTCATTAAAGCTAACAACATCAAGTTTATTTCCTAAAGGATCATCTACATTAATTGTGTTGCCTGTTGTATGCGTTAATAAAGCTGCAGAAACCAATCTTGTTTTATCTAAAGCATGTGCAGTATCCGCCATTGCTTCCATAAATTTTTCACGCTCAGGAATATTTGGCGTTTCATTTCCTATTGACCAAACAATAACGCTTGCGCGGTTTTTATCTCTTTGAATAAGATCGGTAATTTGATGTTGCGCGTTTCTTAACGTTGAATCATTTGTCCAGTCAATTGTCCAATACACAGGTACTTCTTCCCACAATAAAATGCCCATTGAATCTGCTAATCTTGATTCTTCTTCGTTGTGCGGATAATGTGCAAGACGAATAAAATTACAGTTGAGTTCTTTCGCCCAATTCAATAACATTCGGCAATCGCTTATGCCTCTTGGTCTGCCGGGAATTAATGGATTTTCATCATGCAAACTAATGCCCCGCAAGAAAACAGGTTTGCCATTTAATAAAATATCTGTGCCTTTTGCTTCAATGGTTCTAAAACCAATTTCATCAGAAACAGAATCTG
>JBDTLW010000166.1:0-5568 GCA_039934575.1 Parafilimonas sp.
TAAGGTCAAGCTTTTTGCGGGGAATAAGCCAGCCAAGTTCCTGTATGTTTATATCCGCGCCTTTATACACTTTGGAAGCATAAATAAAAAACTGTCCTGTAAGTTTTAATTCCGTTTCAACTATATCTGGAGTAGTTCTGATGTTTGTATGCGAAGTGTCCGTTTTAAATTCATCTACTTCTTGCGAAAGTTGTTTATTGTATAATGAACTGTCATTGTAAACATTCACCGCATTGGAAACAAGATTCATAAAATTATATGCCTGTTCAATCATCCCGCTGCTGTCAAACCAGGCACATTGATAATTACGCAGCTTATAAAAATCACTATACATCTGTGTAAATTTTGAATAGTCAGGATTCCTGGCTAAAAAAGATTTTATAGCATTACTGTCTATAAATAAATTGTTGAATGATGTTTTTTTGTTGATGCTTTGATCAATTTGAACTTCTTTATTTTTTGTATGATCCTTACAGGAATATATAAAAATAAAAATGACCAGTGTGCAGAAAAATATTTTCCTCATGTATTTAAACTTAAAATTCTTTCTTTAATTATATGTGTTAAACTAATGCAATATCAAAATTTACCAACTGTACAAATTCCTGCAACCTTTCATCAATATCGTTTTTTGTAATTTCTTTTAAACGTTGCGTCCCAAATTTTTCAACACAAAAACTTGCCATTGCTGAACCTACGATGATTGCCGTTTTCATATTTTCAAAAGATATATCTTTTGTTTTTGCAATATGCCCAATAAACCCACCTGCAAATGTATCTCCGGCTCCCGTGGGATCATACACGTCTTCTAAAGGTAATGCCGGTGCAAAAAATACATTATTTTCATTAAACAATAAAGCTCCATGCTCACCTTTTTTTACTATCAAAAATTTTGGACCCATTTTTAAAATTTTCTTAGCTGCTTTTACTAATGAAATTTCTCCGCTTATTTGTCTTGCCTCGCTATCATTCACCAGTAAAACATCAACCATCGTAAAAACTTTTTTCAGATCTTCCCAGGCAGTTTCAATCCAGAAATTCATTGTATCCAGCACTATCAACTTCGGGCGTTTTTTAAATTGTTCTATTACTTTTTGCTGAATAGCCGGCACAAGATTTCCCAGCATTAAATATTCAGAATTTTGGTAAGCATCTGGAACTACCGGATCAAAATCTGCCAACACGTTAAGATCTGTTATTAATGTATCACGTGTATTCATATCCAAATGATAGCGCCCGCTCCAAAAAAAAGATTTCTTATCAGGAACAATTACCACGCCATCAATAAGCACACCTCTTTGTTGAAGGCTTTGCAATTCTTCGTGTGGAAAATCATAGCCTATGATAGAAATTTGCTGAATGGGTTGCACAAAGTTTGAAGCAGCATAGGCAACATAAGTTGCAGAACCGCCAACAATTTTATCTGTTTTATCAAAAGGCGTTTCAATAGCATCAAAAGCCATAGAGCCCACAACAGTAATACTCATTTTTTAAAATTAAGGCGCAAACGTAAATCAATTATACATTAAAATAGCAAGATGCAGTTATAAAAACAGGAGGTAGGAATTGGAATTAGGAAATAGCAGGCAGGGGTAAGAAGTACGAAGGAAGAAAGGAATTAGGAATTAGGAATTGGAAGGTAGGAGTTAAGGAGTAAAAAGAATTTTCTTTACCAAATCAACTGCAAACCTGTATCATGAAAATTTGTGATGCGATTCGCAAAAAAATTCAATCATTTTTTTCTTTATTCATCTCTTCTAAATTTGCATCTCTTAATTTTTTAGATGAATACGAATTCAACGGTAGAAAAAACGCTTCAAAAAACAGTTTATCCTATTTTAATTGCTATCAGTATTTCGCATTTATTAAACGATACGATACAATCTTTAATACCGTCAATTTACCCGATATTAAAAACGAATTACCATTTATCTTTTGCGCAGATCGGGTTGATCACTTTCACTTTTCAAATGGCAGCTTCTCTGCTGCAACCCTTTGTAGGCATGTACACCGATAAAAAACCTCAACCTTATTCGCTTGCTATGGGAATGGGCTTTACATTAACGGGGCTGGTGGTTTTATCCTTGTCTCATCATTTTTATCTTGTATTAGTTTCTGTAGCGCTTATAGGTATTGGCTCTTCTATTTTTCATCCTGAATCTTCAAGAATGGCACATGCTGCTGCAGGTTTGCAACCGGGGTTAGCACAATCTATTTTTCAGTTAGGTGGAAACATGGGAAGTTCCATCGGCCCTTTACTTGCGGCGTGGATCATTGTGCCTCACGGGCAATCAAGCATTGTTTGGTTTTCACTGATTGCTTTGCTGGCTATTTATATATTGACCAAAGTGGGCAATTGGTACAGAGATTATGTATTAAAACACAAAACAAAAAAGGAGAAGGAGATACCTGTTTTTCATCCATCATTTTCAAAAAGAAAAATCACTTATTCTGTTATAATATTATTGACACTTATTTTTTCGAAATACTTTTACCTGGCAAGCCTCAGCAGTTATTTTACATTTTACCTGATTAATAAATTTCATGTAGGTGTACAAACATCACAGATATATTTATTCATTTTTCTTTTCTCGGTTGCATGCGGTACTATAATTGGTGGTCCTTTAGGCGATAGATTTGGACGTAAATATGTGATATGGATCTCTATTTTGGGTACAGCGCCTTTTGCTTTGGCATTGCCTTATGCTAATCTTTTCTGGACAGGTATTCTGATAGTTCCGATAGGATTGATTTTATCATCCGCATTCTCTGCCATATTGGTATATGCGCAGGAATTAATTCCCGGTAAAATAGGGTTGGTATCGGGATTGTTTTTTGGATTTGCATTCGGAATGGGAGGCATCGGTTCTGCTTTACTTGGAAATCTTGCCGATAAAACCAGCATCATTTATGTGTTTCATGTTTGTTCTTTTCTTCCACTGATTGGAATTATTACAGGATTACTTCCTAATATAGAAGGTACAAAAAAGAGAGTGAAAAAATAGAAATTAGGAATAGTGATTAGGAATTTTAATGTACGAAAAACGAAGGAAGAATAAATTAGTGCAAGCAGCGAAGATGTGAAGTTCTTCATGCACAAAATAACATTTGTGAAAGGAAGGCTTTCAAAAAAAACAGTCCAGCAATCCGGGAAGGATGACGGGACCGTTGAAGGAAACATAAACATATTTGATCTACTTATTTACAACGAAACGTGCTGTATTTATTTGCTTCCCGTTTGCAATAAGTTTTATAGTGTAAACACCATTATTAAGTTTAGCAAATTCTGAAGGCATGATCTGATGCATTCCGGCATATTGATTTCCTGCATTTACTACAGCCATTGCGCTGCCATACATATCAGATATTATAAACTGTACCTGTGCCGCTTTATCTAATTTAAATGACACTTTTGCAGCGCCGGAAGTAACCGGGTTAGGAATAACACTAAATGTAGTTGGGATGATAGCATTATTGCTGATTGCAGCAACCTGAGAGCCACATTTGCCTGAAATAGTAACTGAATGACGGGAACCACCTGTAACCAAAGTTGCATACATCCTGCTTTTTTGTCCATTAGTAAACATAAACATACAACGGTCATCAGTATAATCCATATAGTTTACAAACATGTCTCCATTGGGTCCGTTACTGCAGGAAACGTTAGGGAATTTAGGACATCCATAATTTTCATCAGCCTGGTTTGGCGTATCATCTACAAGATCGCTTCCCGTACATCTTGTGCCATCATCACCCCAAATATGTCTTAAGTTAAGCCAATGCCCAATTTCATGTGTGGCACTTCTGCCTAAATTATAAGGGGCTTGTGCGGTGCCGGTTGTACCGAAACCTGTATAAGTTATAACCACTCCATCCGTTGCTGCTGCTCCGCCGGGAAATTGGGCATAACCTAAAAGACCTCCACCTAATTTGCAAACCCATAGATTTAAATAATCAGAAGCAGGCCAAGCATTATCGCCTCCTTTGCTTGTATATTTTACATAGTTATTACTGCTAAAAGAACTTTTGGTAGTTTTAACTCTGCGTATGCCGGTTGTTGTATTGCCGTTTGGATCTATTGTAGCAAGACAAAATTGTACCTGGCAATCAGCAACAACACCCGTCCACACAGATGGTACCTGACCTACATCTGTATTTAATTCCTGGTAGTCTTTATTCAAAACATCAATCTGGCTTTGTATCTGTGCATCACTAACATTTTGTGCTGCAATTTTATATACTACATGTACAATTACAGGTATTGTATAAACAGGCGTGCCCTGTACAGTTTTCATAGCAGCCGCACCACCTTTTGCTATGAAATTTTTTGTAAACTGTTCAATTGATTGCTGATTTTTTGCAAATAGCGGATCAGACTGTAACATTTGCTGATACACTTCGTAACTACCGCAACGATTTATTGCGGGTGTTTGTAAATTCTGTGAGAAAGTTATAGTTGCCAGTATAGCAACTATTGCAGTAAGTATTAGTTTTTTCATTTAAAAAGATTTAGACGGGAAAAATAAATACTTTTTTGCTGATAAAAATTATTTTTTATGATTTTTTGGTTGTTTTTTTCTCAGGTAAACTTTATAAAAAAAATTACGTATTTATTGCGATTTTAAATCTGCTTCATTTATCGCTTCCAGAATAATATTACAAGCCTCTGAAATTTCATCGTTCTGTATTATAAGAGGTGGCGCAATACGTAAGCAATCAGGTGCAAATAAAAACCAATCAGTAATACAGCCTTTATTTACACAGCTATGTATAATGTTTTGTGCAATTTCTATAGTTTCAAATTGTAAAGAAATCCACAAACCAAAATGATTTATTTTTTTTATTAATGAAGGATGCAGCTTTGAAATTAAAATTGCTTCTTTATTTTTTAAATTTTTAATACAATCACTTTCTATTAAAACTTCAAAAGCAGCTTTGCCTGCAGCACAACTTACAGGATGGCCACCGAAAGTGGTTATATGCCCTAACACAGGATTGAAACTTAACTGCTGCATTAGATTTTTATTTGCTATGAAAGCGCCTAACGGCATTCCGCCGCCTAAAGCTTTTCCCAATAACAATATATCAGGAATAATATCAAATTGTTCAAATGCCCATAATGTTCCGGTTCTTCCAAAGCCTGCCTGTATCTCATCAAGAATTAATAACACACCATGCTCTGTACATTCTTTTCTAAGTTTTTGCATCCATTCTTTTGATGGAATTGTTATCCCGCTTTCAGCTTGAATAGTTTCAAGAATAACGCATGAGATGGTTTCATTGATCAGTTCAAAAACTTCTTCACTGTTATAATCAACATGTAAAATGCCTGGCAATAAAGGGCGAAATGCATTGCGATAATATTCATCACCCATTAAGCTTAAAGCGCCTTGTGTGCTGCCATGATAACTTTTATGAAAAGCAATCATATTTGTTCTTCCGGTTACGCGCTTTGCCAGTTTCATAGCGCCTTCTGTTGCTTCGGCTCCACTGTTGGTAAAATATACGCAATCAAGACAATCCGGAAGATGCTGCATTAATAAGTTTGCATAAGCAGTTTGCGGCGAT
>JBDTLW010000167.1:0-5542 GCA_039934575.1 Parafilimonas sp.
TGAGGTGTCGCCAGAGGCTTGCAGGCAACTCAAATATAGTCGCAATGAACGAAATTTTTTAAAAAAAATAGCCTATCTCATTTTCAATTACTCAAATCACTTTACACAACATTTTTCTATTGCAACAATACAACTTCAACTTCTTATATTGACGTAATGCTATGCTCATCATAAAATTTTTAATCCAGCTTCAGTACCGCTAAAAAAGCTTCCTGCGGAACTTCTACATTACCAATTTGACGCATGCGTTTCTTACCTTCTTTTTGTTTTTCTAAGAGTTTACGCTTACGGCTTATATCACCACCATAACATTTTGCAGTAACATCTTTTCTAAATGCGCTAATAGTTTCTCTTGCAATAATTTTTGCGCCGATTGCAGCTTGTATGGCAATAGCAAATTGTTGTCTTGGTAAAAGCTCTTTCAATTTCTCGCAAAGTTTTCTGCCAAAATCCTGTGCACGGCTTCTATGAATCAACGCACTTAAAGGATCAACTTTTTCTGCATTTAATAGAATATCCATCTTCACAATATCTGCTTCACGATAACCGATAGGTGAATAATCGAACGAAGCATAACCACGCGTATTGCTTTTTAGTTTATCATAAAAATCAAAAACGATTTCTGTTAACGGCATTTCAAAAATCAGTTCAACACGTGTGGTTGTTAAATAAGATTGATTAATAAGAATGCCGCGCTTGCCTAAACACAAAGTCATGATGTTGCCGATGTATTCAGGCTGAGAAATAACCTGTGCACGAATATAAGGTTCGTCAATATGATCAATCTTTGTTGCATCAG
This sequence comes from Parafilimonas sp., assembly GCA_039934575.1. GTDB lineage: Bacteria > Bacteroidota > Bacteroidia > Chitinophagales > Chitinophagaceae > Parafilimonas. Next base: position 800 of record JBDTLW010000167.1, read on the forward strand.
GCATCTCTGTAGGATTATTTACAATAATTTTTTCGCCGCGTGTTGTAAATGCATGAAAGCTAACGTTAGGAACCGTTGTAATAACGGTTTGATCAAACTCTCTTTCCAAACGTTCCTGTATAATTTCCATGTGCAGCAAGCCAAGAAAACCGCAACGGAAACCAAAGCCTAAAGCCTGTGATGTTTCTAATTCATAAGTCAGTGCCGCATCGTTAAGCTGCAGCTTATCCATGCATTCACGCAGCTCTGCAAAATCATCTGTTGATATAGGATAAATTCCTGCAAACACCATTGGCTTTACATCTTCAAAACCTTTGATGGCTTCTCCCGGATTTGATGCTACGGTTATTGTATCGCCTACCCTTACTTCTTTTGCATTTTTTATACCTGTGATGATGTATCCAACATCACCGGTTTTAACTACACTCTTTGGCTTCAACCCTAATTTTAAAGTACCTACTTCGGCAGCCTGGTAAGTTTCCCCGGTTGAAATTATTTTTATGATCTCATCTTTTTTAACCGAGCCGTTAAACACACGGAAGTAGGCAATAATGCCACGAAAACTATTGAACACACTATCAAATATTAAAGCCTGCAAAGGCGCATCCGCATTTCCTTTCGGCGCAGGGATTCGTTTAACAATTGCCTGTAAAATTTCCTGAACACCAATTCCGTTTTTTGCGCTGGCTAAAAGAATTTCCTCTTCTTTACAACCAATCAATTCCATTACCTGGTCTTTTACTTCGGCAATCATTGCACCATCCATATCAATTTTATTGATAATAGGAATTATCTCCAGGTCATTATCAATTGCCAGGTATAAATTGCTGATGGTTTGCGCCTGTATGCCTTGTGTTGCATCAACTAAAAGTAAAGCACCTTCACAAGCGGCTAATGCACGGCTTACTTCATAACTAAAATCAACATGCCCGGGTGTATCAATTAAATTAAAAATATATTGTTCGCCATTATCCTCATAATCCATTTGAATGGCGTGGCTTTTTATGGTAATTCCTTTTTCACGCTCCAGGTCCATATCATCCAAAACCTGGCTCATCATATCTCTTTCATTAATAGTATGCGTATATTCCAATAGCCGGTCTGCCAAGGTGCTTTTTCCGTGATCAATATGCGCAATAATGCAAAAATTCCTTATCTCCTTCATAAGCGGCAAAGATAATGTTGGGTTTGGTAATTGATTGAAATGGTTATTACAGCATTTTATTGATTCAAGACTTCTTTATATACAGAAATAAACTGCTGCGCAACTGTGTTGTAATTATATTTCGAAACAGCATCTGCAGCTATTTTTTCAGCATTGAATTTTTCTGAATTATTCATGAGTGAAGTGATAGCATTTTGCAATGCAACTGTATCATTTACTTCAACTAAAATGCCGTTGCTTTCATTCACGGCTTCAGAAATGCCGCCAACGTTTGATGCAACAACGGGTAAACCACAGCATAAGGCTTCAATAATAACACAGGGAAAATTTTCATGTTTGCTGAACATTATAAATGCGTCAGCTTTTTGCATCTCTATAGCAACCTGCTCATAACTTACTTCACCAATAAATTTAATTTTTGCTTGAAGATTTAAGCCTGAAACCAATAGCTCATATTCTTTATTTATTGGCCCGCAGATAATTAATTCCCAATCAGTATTTGTTGCAGAAATTTTTTTAAAAGTCTGAATGATCTTATCAACATTTTTTAATGGCAGCATTGTTGAAACATGCAGCCATCTGAATATTTTATTTTTTTCTTTTGGTTTAAAGTTGAAATAATTTGTATCCACTACATTGGGAATAATGTGCACATCATTCAGACCAAACATCTCTTTTAAAACCTTTGCGATGGCAGCAGAAACATTCGTTATCAATGCTGCCTTTTTAAATATTTTTTTTGTGTTGTGCCTGAAATAAAAACTGCGTGTAAAAAAATTATCATCTGCATTTTTTACGTACAAAGAAGAATGCTCTGAAACGATATATGAAATATTCAATTTTTTTGAAAACTTTAATGCAATGATTCCTGCTTTCATTGGTACATGCACATGAACTAAATCTGGCTTACCTTTTTCTTGTATGTATTGATCAAGAATTTTTTTATAATAATTTAAATAAGTTTTGTTGTATAAAACTTTATCTAAAAGATCAATACCTGTTTTTTTATACGTAAAATAATGAATGGCTTCATGCAGGTTGCCATCATCATTTAAAACAATTTTATTAAGATGGTTAAAATCTTTACATGCCTGCGCCACATGAATAACATCAACATACATTAACTGCGAAACCGCTTTAGCATGACGCTGAACAAAATCTCCATTCGTTGGTTCATATTCATCAGGATACCAGCTTGCAAGCCAAAGCACTTTCATTATACAGGCGTATTAAATTTCAACATAGAAAGCAATGTATGATAATCAGTTTTTTTCCATTTAAAAAATTCTACCCAGTGTATGGAGTAATCTTTATAATAATGCCACATAGTATAACCCAGATTTGCTGCATAACTTATTGTGCTTATCGCCGCTGCGGCAATTATTCCATAGCGTGGTACAAAAATAAGATCACCGGTAACCATTACAATTAAGCCAATTATTGCAGCATATAAATTGATGCGTATTTTTCCTTTGCCTGCAAAATACGCTGACAGTAAAGCAAGCACGCTTAAACAAAAAATTCCCGGTATTAATATCAGCATAGGTGTTTTCATTTCATTAAAGCTTGCACCAAAAACCGTTGTAAAAAATTTACCGCCAATAAGTGCAACCAATATAAACATCACTAAAAATAATTGCGAAAGCAAACGGGCAATAGTCATAATGGCATTGCTCAAAACTTTTTGATCAATGCCGCTTGCAGTTCTTGGAAAAACAACGCTCGCAATAATTTGCGGCACCAGCAACATTAGCTGTCCAATCTTTGAAACCTGAATATAATTACCAAGATCTGATGCAGTACAAACCGGGCTGTAATTCACAAATAAATAATCAATTTTATACACCAGGAAGAAAACAACATTGGCGCCGAGCGCAGTGAGCGAATACCTGATCAATTTGATAAAATAAATACGATTTGGAAAACCTGCAGCGCCTTCATTTTTATATTGAAAAACATAAGACAAATAAACAAGCAATCCGCCTGCAAAAAATGTTGCAAAGTAGTAACACATTATTTGTTGAACCTGTAATGAACTTACATGCTCAGTTTTGCCTGGAATGAGAAAAACGAAAATGATATTTACAATTGCCAATAAAAAATTAGGCATAAAATATTTTTCACGGGTATAATAAATACCTACAGAATAATTGGCAAGTAGTTGTCCGCACACATACAAAAAACCAAAGGCGCAATACCAAAGAAGAAGTGTTTTATCAGCAGAAGCATCAACCAAAAAATACAGATATACAAAACCTATCATGGCAATACCGGCAACAAAACTCCAAACAGCGCTAAGGCTTATAAGTTTATTTCTTTCAATAAGATTACCCGAAGCAAAATATATAACGCCTGATTCTCCGCCGAGGCTTAGCACAACTTGTGAGAAGGAAAAAATAACAGTGATAAAATATAAGCTTCCGGTAGCGGCCGCCTGCAGATAACGCGATAAAAAAATATTTACAAGTAAAACTGAAAAGAAATAAAAGCCACGCCAGATGATACTTTGCGTGAGTAGTTTTTTTAAGCCCATCAGAAGATTTTAAAATTGTTTACTTCTGAACAAATATTGCAAGAACCCGGCTCGTCATGTCGAGGAATCGAGACATCTCTGCAATTGTATGTTTTTTGAATGTTGTTGAGATTTATTTCGTTCAACAATATTTTCAATTGTCTCAATGATCCGCAATTGCAGATTCTCCTATCGTCGAAATGACGCATTGCAAAATTTATTATTTTATTATTTTAAATATTTTTAAAAGGAATTACTTCAAACTCTTAATGATGGAAACAAATTCTTCTGCAATAAGTGAGGCGCCGCCAACCAAACCGCCATCCACATCAGGCTGCGAAAATATTTCTTTTGCATTGGCTGCTTTTACGCTGCCGCCATATAAAATACTGATGTTATCTGCAACAGCATTTCCATATTTATCTGCAAGCACTTTACGTAAAAATTTATGCATTTCCTGCGCCTGTTCGCTTGTGGCTGTTTTGCCTGTACCTATTGCCCAGATTGGTTCGTAAGCAATTACAATTTTCTGTACGTCATCAGCAGAAAAATGAAATAAAGATTCTTCTAATTGTTTTGATACAAAATCATTTTGCGTTTCTGCATCACGAATGCGTAATGGTTCGCCGCAGCAAAAAATAGGAGTGAGGTTATACTCCAATACAATGTTTAATTTCTCTGCAAGAAACTGGTTGCTTTCTTCAAAATATTCCCTGCGTTCAGAATGACCGATTACTACATATTTAATATGTAAAGACTGCAGCATTTCAACAGAAATCTCGCCGGTGTATGCACCTGATTTTTTGCTGTAACAATTCTGCGCAGCAATAAAAAAATTCTTTGTATTTATTTTTTGCTGTGCCATTTGTAAATAAGGTGAAGGGACAGCAAATATTGCCTGCTGATCTTCACTCAAATTTATTTGTGCAGATAAAATATCATTCAATAAAGCTTCGGCTTTATCAATAGTTAAATTCATTTTCCAGTTAGCTGCTGCAATTTGTTTTCTCATAAATGGTTATACGTTTTGAGGTTTATTTTTACGAAACAGTTTTAAAAAGTAAAA
>JBDTLW010000168.1:0-5533 GCA_039934575.1 Parafilimonas sp.
ATCTCCACTTCTGCAGAACAAAAAGCTATTTCAGATTTTTCTGCAAAAAATAGCATACCGGTTATCTCTGCCACTTTTCCAAACAATGCATATCTTGAAAATAACCCGTTTTTTGCAATGGTAAATCCAACCTGGGAAACACATATAAATGCTGTGTATAATTATATTTCAAAAAATTACAGGGGAAGAAAAGTTACTTTGTTTACACGTAAAGGTTCGCTGGAAGACAGGATAACAGAACAATTATTAAAGCTGAATGTAAATCACATAATTAATTTTTCAACAGTTATTTTAAGCGATTATTTTTCTGATGATGATGTGATGAAGCATTTAGACAGCACAACGCAAAATATAGTTTTATGCGGAAGCCTGTATGAAAATTTCGGCGACTCACTTATAAGTAAATTAAACAATCATGGCGAAAGCTATCCAACTATTTTAATAGGTATGCCAACATGGAGCGGTATGAATGCAACATTGGGAAGCAGCTCTGAAAATATCCAAATTGTAATAACAACTTCTTATAATTATTTGCGCAGCAGCCGTGTTCTTGAAAACATTGCAGACAATTACAAAACTTTATATTATGCCCGCCCAAGCGATCTGGTTTTTAAAGGATACGAAACCATGTATCATTTTACAAAGCTCTTGCTTGATGATCCGGATACGTTTATAAACAATGTTTCGGATACAGCTTATAAGGTTTCTGATGATTATGATTTTGCGCCTATAAGACTTTCACAAACTTCTTTTGTGCCTGATTATCTTGAGAATAAAAAGATATATTTTATTCGAATTGCAAACGGCAAAATTCAATCAATTGATTAAATAAAAAAAGGCGGTGATTAACCGCCATTTTTTTAGTTCCAAAGTGTTGACCTTCTCCGTGTGCTTCTTTGCATTCGTTGAATTCTCCAGAGGTCGGCAGCGCTGAATATATTTTTATTTGAATTTTCTTTTTCAATGTTAATATCTGCTGCTACTGTTTCTTTCACTTCTCTTACGAGCGTGTTTAATTCTTCCTGGTCAAGATAAACTTTAGAATTGTTTGTCTCCTGTTTCATAATTGTTCTGTTTAAATAATTAAAATCTTTCTATGGCAGGCAAACCGGAAGATAAACTGCATCATGTATGCAGAGCCTTTCAGAATCATCTTGTTCGAATTGGCAGGGCAAAGATATGTAGTGTGTAATTTATACACAAAAGAAAACTATTAATAAAATGTGAATGTATAAATATATAAGTATTAATATATTTCTTGTTGATTTTAATTGCCATCAAGTCTTTTAGCTACTGTGCTCTCTATCTTTCTGAAAAGATGATATGGTTTATAAATTCTCCAGTCAGGCACACAAAGCAGCTCAATAATGTTGTCAATTCTTTTTCTATGAAAATCATATTGGGCCGCTTCGCTCATATTTAAAGCAACAACCCAGCCGCCAGATTCTTCATTTTCTTCAAACCATTCCTGGTAGTAATCTTTGTCACCACTATGATAATTGAGCACATTTTCTGTTATAAGGATAAATTTATTAATGCCGTTACTCATCATATCATCAATAATATCTCTTTTCAAGGTCATAATATCATTTTCAATAGCATCATTCCATTCTCCTATCATTTCAATAATAGCATAACCCAGTTCATAATCTGCATAAAGTATTTTAAGGTATAATGTACGGCTTCCAAATTCATCCCATTGCGGATGAATGTAATAATTGTAAACTGTGTGTGTAAACTCAAACTCACTGTATTCACGTCTGTAAAAAGGAGACCTCGGATCTTCCTCAGAAACATACACATGTCTCCAGTTATAAAATGGTTCTATTTCATGCATATACTTAACTCAAAATCTTTATAAAATTATTTTTTATCGGCCATTAAAATTTTTTCATGCGCCCATTGTAAAGCTAATTTCAATTGCTCTGCCATTGTAAGATTTGTATTATCTAACACAATCGCATCCTCTGCTTTTCTTAACGGACTTATCTTTCTGTTGCTGTCAATATAATCCCGCATTTCAAGGTTTTGTTTTACTTCTTCAATTGTAATAATGGGATTCACCGCAAATAATTCTTTAAACCTTCGCTCTACCCGAACTGCTATATCGGCAATCATAAAAATTTTTAATTCTGCTTCAGGAAAAACCGTAGTGCCAATATCTCTGCCATCCATTACAACACCTTTATTTTTTCCGATAATGCGTTGTTGTTCCACCGCAAACTCTCTTACATCTTTAATAGCTGCAACTTCACTTACCTTTCCGCTTATCAGCATCTCACGAATGTGCAGTTCAACATTCTCATCATTCAAATACATATTGCTTTTGCCGGCATCAATATCAAAAACAAAAGAAAGATGAATATCATTCAATGCTCCTTCTACTTGTTTTTTATCAGATAGCTGAATTGAATTGCGTAAAAAATATAATGTTACAGCACGATACATTGCGCCGCTGTCTGCATATATATAATGCAATTCTTTTGCTAACTGTTTTGCCAGTGTGCTTTTGCCGCACGATGAATAACCATCAATTGCAATAATTATTTTTTGATGCATGAATTGCAAAACTGAGTAAAAAATTTGTAACCTGAAACTTCGTTATTGATTTACTACTTCAACGCCCGGATGTTTGGATGTATCAAAAACAAACTGGCTGTCAGGAACAGAAACATCAAGGGAAATATTGCTGAAGGTAATTTCAGTTATGCTGTTTGTTTTGTCTGTAATTACAGCTTTGTTTATAAGAGTGCTTGATTTATTAACATACAGAATTACCTCCTTATAATTTTCTCTTTTATCTGCAGGTATTAATTGTATTTGATAATTTGTTCCTGCAGATGAAAGCAATTTTATATCAAAATCTTTTTTATTAAACCCGGTAATTATTTGTTGCGGAGAAAGCTCTTCATCATTATCTGCTTTTGCAACCGTTACTTCATTATCGCCATCATAATTCCATATCTGTACGCCATTGCAGAATATTTCATTTTCACCCTGCTTTAAATAATATTTTGAGCCTTTTATTTTCATAGTTCCTTTTGCATCAGAAACCACGTGACCAAGCTTATCTTTTTGTGTTAAATTGAAAATAATATTAATGCCTTTTGAAGCCTGTACTTTTGCCGCAGCTTTATCTAATATGCTTTGTGCATTTGTATTATTTTGCGCATGAACGTTGAATACAAGCCCGCTTAAAAAAAATAAAAAGGTTAAGAGTTTTTTCATTCGTTTATTTTATTGCAAACTTCGACATTCAACAATTAAAGTAGTTTATTTATGATCGTTTCATTTATTCAGATAAAGCAGATTTTTGTTTTTATTAACTCGTATTCTGTTAATACTGCAGCCTGTGTGGTTAATTTGCCTGAATAATTTATCTTTGCACGTTTTATGAAATTTTTACCTGGAATTTTACTGAGTCTTTTAGTGCTTTCTTCCTGTACTTCCAAATTTGGAAAAGTACTGAAAAGCAAGGACAAGGAATATAAACTTAAGATGGCTGAGCAGTATTATGTAAACAAAGATTATGAAAAAGCTCAGGAATTATATACTGCTATGTTGCCTCTTTTTAAAGGCGATGCCAGGTTTGAAGACATCTATTATAAATATGCATACACTTCATATTATCTGAAAGATTACATGAATGCGGAAAATCTCTTTAAAACGTATGGAGAAAATTTTCCGAATAGCCCCAAAGTGGAAGAGACAGAGTTTATGCGCTGTATGGCTTATTACAAACAATCTCCTAAGGTAGATCTTGATCAAACAAATACAGTAAAAACAATTGCACTGTTGCAGGCATATATAAACACACATCCTGATTCAAAAAGAATTAGTGATGCAAATGACATAATTGATATATGCAGGCGGAAACTGGAATTAAAAGAATTTAATAATGCACAGCTTTACTATGACTTAGGTTTGTTTAAAGCAGCCGGTGTAGCTTTCTCTGTTTTAATTGATGATTTTCCTGATTCTGAGAAGAGTGATGCGTATGCATTGAGCTCAATAAAATCTTACTATCGTTATGCAGAATTAAGCGTGGTGGACAAGCAGGAGGAAAGATTTGAAAAAGTAATTACAGATGTAAATGATTTTTCAGAACGCTTTCCTGACAGCAAATTACTTGCAGATGTAACAGAATACAAAACACAATCAGAGAATAATTTAAAAAAACTTCAAACACAAAATAATGAGCAAACTAAGGCGACAACTCAGCGCTAATACGTTGAATACAATTGAAACAAAAAACCTGATGGACATTAAGTCAAAAACGGGTAATCTTTATGAATCTATTGCTATTATCGGCAAAAGAGCAAACCAGATAAATATTGCAATAAAAGAAGAATTGCATAATAAGCTGGAAGAATTTGCAAGCCATACAGACAGCCTTGAAGAAATTCATGAAAATAAAGAGCAGATAGAAATTTCAAAGGCTTATGAAAAAATGCCTAATCCTGCAATTCTTGCAACACAGGAATTTCTTGAAGACAAGATTTATTACAGAATGAATGATGACGATCTTTTTCGTTAGTCTTCTTTAAATTGTAATTTTAATCCTTCCCGATTTTTCGGGAAGGATTTTTTATCTAAGGAATGTTTAAAGGGAAAAAAATATTACTCGGTATTACTGCAAGTATTGCAGCATACAAATCTATTTTGCTTGCGCGCCTGTTAATGAAAGAAGGTGCGGAAGTAAAAGTAATGATGACACCTGCTGCAAAAGATTTTGTTTCTCCGCTTGTGCTTTCAACGCTTACTAACAATAAAGTTTTAGTTGATATTTCTGCAGATGATAGCTGGTCAAATCATGTAATGCTTGGGCGTTGGGCAGATGTGATACTGATTGCGCCTTTAAGCTGCAACACGCTTGCAAAAATGGCGCACGGGCAATGCGATAATCTTCTGCTGGCAGTGTATCTTTCTGCAACCTGCCCGGTTGTTGTTGCACCTGCAATGGATAAAGACATGTGGCATCATCCATCAACCAAAAAAAATATTGAAGCTTTAATTGAATATGGAAATATTTTGATTGATGTAGAAACCGGAGAACTTGCCAGTGGTTTATATGGCGAAGGAAGAATGGCAGAACCTGAAAATATTATTTTGTTTTTGTACGAAAAGTTTTTCAGGCAGAATGTTTTGAAAAATAAAAAAGCGCTTGTAACCGCAGGTCCAACATACGAACCCATTGATCCGGTTCGTTTTATTGGTAATCGTTCATCAGGCAAAATGGGTTTTGCACTTGCTGAAGCATTATATGAAAAAGGGGCTGATGTAACGATTGTGACAGGTGCTGTTCATCAGACAAAAAAATATAAAGGCATACATATAATTAATGTGGGTACGGCTGATGAAATGTATAATGCCTGTTTGCAATTGCATTACGAAATGGATATTGAAATAATGTCAGCCGCAGTTGCAGATTATACACCGGCAGAAGTATCAGCAGAAAAAATTAAAAAAAATAAAACAGAGTTTGCGCTGCAGCTTACAAAAACAAAAGATATTCTTGCAACTTTGGGTAAAG
>JBDTLW010000169.1:0-5529 GCA_039934575.1 Parafilimonas sp.
ACACTATAATATTTTTAAATGGCAAAACTGATCCTTTTCAAAGCAGTTCTCTTGGATATTTTTCGGGTAAGTGGAATACACAGGCGCAGCAAACTATGGACAGTTATATTGGCTCTGCTAATTATGATATAGGTCATTTATTAATGGGATATGCAACCGGCGGCAATGCAGGTTGTATTGGTTGTGTGTGTAATGCTGGTAATAAAGGCGCCGGCGCTACTGGTTTTAAAGATGATCTTACAAGCGACCCTTTTATTGTTGATTTCTGGGATCATGAAATTGGTCATCAATTCGGCGCCAATCATACATTTGATTATAACTACGAAGGATCAATTGCACAAATGGAACCTGGAAGCGGTTCTACCATTATGGGTTATGCCGGCACTACAGGTGCAACAGATCTTCAGCCCCACAGCGATCCTTATTTTCATGCTGTAAGTATTCAGCAAATTGATACATATATTACAACAGGCACAGGCTCTACATGCGGGGTATTAAAAACAACAAAAGATCATATACCAACGGCTAAAGCAGGCAGTAATTATACAATTCCGGCATCAACACCATTTGCTTTAAACGGCAATAGCACTGATAAAGATGCTTTAGATTCACTTACGTATTGCTGGGAGCAGTATGATGTGTTTCAAAATAACGGAACATCAAATAAATACCCCAACGCAAACTCCACTACAGGCCCTGTATTTCGTTCATTAACTCCAACAATTTCCAAGCAAAGAAATTTTCCTGCTTTAAGCAGCATTCTTGATGGTACCAACGGAAACGAATGGGAAGTTTTACCTGCCGTTTCAAGAACTTTGCATTTCAGGCTTACTGTTAGAGATAACTATCCAGGCAAAGGCAGCACAGCAAGCGATGATATGACTGTAACGGTAGATGGCAATTCAGGACCTTTTAATGTTACCTATCCAAACACAGCAGTAAATATAACCGGTGGTAAAAAGAAAACAATTACATGGAATGTAGCCAATACAAATCTTGCTCCGGTAAATTGTGCAAACGTTTCTATTCTGCTTTCAACAGATGGCGGTCTTACATTTCCAACAGTATTAGCAGGCATTAAACCGAATAACGGTTCAGCAAAAATTTTGATACCTGCAATAAATACCACACATGCGCGCATTAAAGTAGTTGGAAAAGGAAATATTTTCTTTGATGTTTCTGATGCAGATTTTACAATTACTTCTTCAGGTTCTTTTGCAGCAGATGATGCATCTGCAAATACGATTGCGAAAACAATTAATGTGCATCCAAATCCTGCAAAAGATTTTACCAATGTTGTGTTCAATGCATCTGCAAACAAATGCGACCTTGAACTAAGCAGCAGCGCCGGAAAAATTGTTTATCGCAAATCCTTAAATAATATTTCAAAAGGTAACACGGAAAGAATTCCTTTAACTGGTTTTAGTAAAGGTGTTTACATGCTTAAGATAACAACTGATACCGGCACACAAACCCAGCAAATAGTTGTGTATTAGTTTTTAATTTTATTTTATAAATCAATAAGTGAAAGAGGCTATCTCAAAATTCTGAGATAGCCTCTTTTTTATTCGATATTTATCTTCGTTACAATATAAATAATCCGGTCAATTTGCTTTGTAGCAAAAAGCGCATTGCTTAAATCTTACATCATCAATCTTAATTCTGCCTGACTATCTTTTTAGTTGCAACCTTATTACCATTCTCATCAACAAGTCTTAAAAAATACACACCGGAAGCAGTTCTTTTCGTATCAATAAAAAATGTTTGCGGAAATTGAGTAACAGGAATTATGCCCGTAGCAATAAGTTTTCCAACGGCATCAAATAATCCATATTGATATGATGAACCGGATGGGTTTGTAATTTTTATGTTTAATCCCGAAGCTATTGTAACAGGGTTTGGATATATACTTATATCGGTTGCAGGAGTTTGCGCTGAACTGTCACTATTAAATACCACATTAAAAGATGCCTTTGTATTTCTGAATCCATCAAAGTATAAAAGGTATGTATGATTTTGCTGCAAGCCTTTAAGATTAATAATCCCGTTTGTGTTGAAATTTGCGCAGGTAACCGGTTGCGGATATGATTGACCTTGCTGGCAACTTTGCACATCATATAAAGCCACTCTTATACTTTGCCCGTTGCATGAGGCGAGATCTGCCGGAACAGTTGTATAATCTTTAATGTTCAGCGTTACATCTGTTGCCGTACCTGTTAAAAATGCATAATATGCATTATTGGTTATTGAGGTGCCTGTGTTTTTGCAATTAACCTGCGTGAAGGCAGGATCAACAAACTTATTACTTGTGGCATGAACCAGATCAAAATTTACTGTTGTATTATTCTGTATTTCTGCAGTTGGAAAATTTGATGGACAGTTATCATTTGCTATAGCCTGCGATGCTAACGGAGACATCTCATCAGTAAATAATCCGCAACTGCCATACGTATTTTTTTGCGGCGTTATTGTATATAACACACCCTGGTATGCAGATGCATCCGGCGATCTTCTGTCAACGTAATCCAATATTGCATAATGCATAAGTTTTGAAGGGTTGATGGTTGTATAGCCGCCTCCGCTGTTTTCATAATCATCATTAATATGACTAAGATTAAGCGCATGACCTAACTCGTGCAGTATGATCATTTCAAGATCATAAGAACCTTCTGCAGGAAAACAAGGACCGTATTCAAACGACACATTTTGCCCGAGTGATACGCCTTTATTTCTTATTAAAATATCAAACCCGGTTTTTTGTGCAGTTAAAATTTGTATGCCTTGTGTACATGCAGAAAACCAACTGTACGTTGATTCCAAAACACCGTCAGCCATTTTTGGAACACCAGTATTATCATTGTCAAAAACAACTATGTTCACATTATCATCACCAACTTTTTGAACAGTAGTTGAAGAACCTTCTATAATATTGGCACCTGTAATTTCTTTCCATGTTGCCAGTGCACGCTGAAAAGTTTGTTTTGCTGGAGAAGCCGTAAAATCTATTCCACCACCAGCCGTGCTTGTGCTGTATTGAAAGGTATAACCACCGGAACCATTGGTATTCATAAGCCTTGGCTCACGAACAAAATTTTTACCACCGGAATTAAAATTGGCATTAAGCACCGCAAAGAAAACCTGCAGATCTGTGGCAGATGTTACCGTAGTTCCATCGCTTGAGACAACGGCAAATTTTCCGGTAGCAGCATGATCAGGTACATTCAGCATTATTTTATTATCTGCCCAGGAGATAATATATGATGAGTTGAATGCAATTTTATAATCGGGCGTTGTATTGTCATTATTAGCATCTTTAAATTTTATAGCTGCAGAACCGGAAGGACTATCTCCAAAACCTGAACCGTTTATAGTAAGAATATTATTTGCAGCATCATTAAGTGCGCCCGCATGTACCATAGCCGGAGAAAAAGAACTGATGACAGCGCCGGCTGTTCCATTGCTCACAACTCCATCATTTAGTTTAAGTGCAGTATCAACAATTCTTTCTTGTTTGCCTGTATGTTTTTCTATTACATTAAGGAGTGTTTGTTGTATGTTCTCATATTTTGCAAATGGAGCATAAGCAGTTGTTCTGTCTTCATCATAACGCAAAAACCCTTGTGCGCTGCTATACACATCAAACAAAATATTTTTTGTAATGGGTGAGCGTAGTTTTTCCGCATTTTCATATAAAAAAAATATTCCATTTTCTTCTTTTTGCAATTGCAAAACATCACTTACTACAAGGCATTTGTTGCCAACACTGCCGCCCTGTGTTATTACTTCAACTTCTTTTGCTATTACTTGGCCTTTAAATAATTTATAAATATGCAGTTTGCTGGCCGTATAAATTATTGTGTGGTCATCATTCCAAAATGAGTGTTGCTCAGTAACTCTTCCTTCCACAATAAGTGAAGCTTTATTTATTTTGCTGTCAAGATCAACTTTATACAATTGTGCATCAGCAGTTGAAAAACAAACGATGAGCAGAACCAGGCAGATAATGTTTCTCATTAATTTCATTCAGCAATATTAATATTAAATAAGTATTGATAAAATACGCTTGAAATAAGGATTTGTTTTATGAAGAGGCAAAAGTTTTTATAATTATTTAAACCGGCAATGATATAAAACAAAAAAGGCTGTCTTTTTGAAACAGCCTTTACATCAGAAAATATTGTGTTACCATTTATCAACTTCTTCAGAATTATCATTTAAACCAGAGATATTTTCAGCTTCAATTTCAGCTTCTGCTTCAATTTCAACTTCTGCTTCAATCCCATTTTCTGTAATTGCATCTGTTGCCGGTGCTGTTTCTGCATATTCATGATTAAAAGCATCAAAATCAAAATCGGGCATTAATTCTGTTTTTACATAATCAACGGCTTCATTAAGCGCTTTGATAAACTTATTAAAATCTTCTTTATACAGAAATAATTTATGCCTGTCATAGCCGCCATCATTAAAGCGTTTTCGGCTTTCTGTAATGGTAAGATAGAAATCGTTTCCCCTTGTTTCCCGCACATCAAAAAAATATGTTCTCCGTTTCCCTGCTTTAATGCGTTTACTATAAACGCTGTCCATTTTCTTGTCGTTATTTTCGTAAGCCACTTTGTTTGGTTTGATTAGATAATGTTGCTTGTAACAGCAAATATAATATTGTTTTGCAATTACCAAAATTTTGATAATACTTCCTGAATCATGCGGGAGATTTTTCTTCGCTTAGCTGCAGGTTATATAATTCAGTATAATAACCATTCTGCGCAAACAATTCATCATGCGTACCTGACTCAATAATTTCACCATCAGAAAAAATAATTATTTTATCAAACTGTATAGAGCGAAAAATGCGATGCGTAATAATAATGGTTGTTTTATTTTCAAGAAATGCATTCAGGTTCTCTGCAATTATGTGTTCTGTTTTTGCATCTACTGCACTAAGGCAATCATCAAACAGCATTACCGGGCTTTCTTTCAGCAATGCTCTTGCAATAGAAACACGTTGCTTTTGACCGCCGCTAAGTGTTACACCACGCTCGCCAACCAATGTTTCATAGCCTTTATCAAGCGAAAAAATTTCATTATCAATAGCAGCATATTCTGCATATTTTCTTACATCAGTATTTTCATTTTGATTTCGCAAACCAAATCGAATATTGTTTGAAATGGTATCGCTGAAAAGAAAAATATCCTGCGGCACATAGCTTATATAATTGCGCAAAGCCGGTAAAGAGTGGTTACGAATATTTTTATCACCGATAAATATTGCGCCTTTATCCGGATCGTAAAAACGTAACAGCAATTGTGCAATGGTTGATTTACCGCTTCCGGTTTTACCAAGTATCATAACCTTTTCACCAGGCTTTACTTCAAATGAAAGATCATGTAGCGCATGTATGCCTGTATGCGGATATGTAAAGCTTACGTTTTTAAAAATGATGCTTCCACTGAAAGTTTCTGCCTGCTCTTTAACCGGGTTTACAACAAGCGGCTTTGTATGTAAAAACTCATTTATTCTTTTTTGTGATG
>JBDTLW010000170.1:0-5501 GCA_039934575.1 Parafilimonas sp.
TTTATGAAAAAAATTATGGACCGCAGGATAATTTTTTAGTGGCGAAAAGCGGTGTAATGAAAGTAACGCCGGATAAACGTTTTCTTGAATTTACTTTACGCGATGGATGGAATTATCAGGAAAACGGAAGCCGCTTCAGCACCAGTTCAGATTTTATACGGCTTGGTTTTAAAGAGTATAAAAAAGATTTTGACCTGAGCAGTTTTCAAATGAATCGTACTGAAGACAGCTTATTCAGATGGGATCCAAAAATGCTTACAGTTCATCAGCTAAACCTTTCTATTGATTCTGTAAATAAAATGCGGGTTACAGACAAAGCGCGTTTGAAATCGCAAATGCAGCCTTTGCTTGTGTTTTATAAGTATAAAGACAGCACATGGTCATTACCCGATTCTTTAAAAAACAGATCAATAAAAAAAATGAACAGCATTGTTCCTGATTCAGTTTCTGTATCAAATTACGACCGGGCAATGAGCAACATAAATGCTGTAAAAGGTTTTATAGATCTTGGAGCAACAGATTACAGCGCTACACAAGATCTAATGCGCAAAAACCGTATTGAGTGGAACCGCAAGTTCAGTTTATCCATTGCATGTATTGTGTTGTTTATTATTGGCGCACCACTGGGTTCTATCATTCGCAAAGGCGGTCTCGGTTCTCCGCTTGTGTTTGCAGTTTTCTTTTTTGTATTGTTTCATTTGCTTAACACCTTCGGTGAAAAATTTGCCCGGCAGGGAGTTACCAGTGTGGTTACAGGTATGTGGCTTTCAACTTTTGTATTAGTACCGGTAGGTATTTTTTTAACTTCAAAAGCTATGAGAGATTCGCAGTTGTTTAATAAAGAATTTTATTTCAGATTTTTAAAGAAAGTAAAGACAGCTTTTACTTTTAACAAGAAAACAATTGAGCAAGTGAATTCGTAAACTTGTGAACATTGATTGAAACATTGAAACTTTAAAATATTGAAGCAAACAGCGCAGCAAAATTATAGAGTGCAAAAATGGATTACAGCTTTATCTGTAATTCTTTTCGCTGCAAAAATTTTTGCATATTATTTTACTAATTCCCTGGCAATACTGTCTGATGCGTTAGAAAGTATTGTAAATGTGCTTGCCGGTTTTATTGGTTTATATAGTTTGTATGTTGCCGCCAAACCAAAAGATTTAGAGCATCCTTATGGTCATGGAAAAGCAGAATTTATTTCTGCTGCAGCTGAAGGCGGTCTTATTGTTGCATCCGGTTTTCTTATTTTATATGAAGGCATCATAAATTTTATAAATGCAAAACCACTCGAAAAATTAGATACAGGCTTATGGCTTATTGCGGCAACAGCAGTAATAAATTTTGTTGCAGGACTTTTTTGTTTACGCATCGGTAAAAAAAATAATTCTCTTGCATTGGAGGCAAGCGGCAAACATTTGGTTATTGATACTTACTCAACGCTTACCATTATTGCAACGCTTATAATTATTTTGTTTACTAAGTTTTTTTGGCTTGATAAAATAGTTGCCTGCATACTTGCTTTGATAATTATATTCAATGGCTACAGCATTATCAAAAAATCACTTGCAGGCATAATGGATGAAGCCGATATGAAACTGCTGGAAAGAATGGTTCGGTTACTGAATAAAAACCGGCGCCCTGACTGGATAGATATTCATAATTTAAGGATAATAAAATATGGAACTGTTTTGCATATAGATTGTCATCTTACTGTTCCGTATTATTTTAATGTGCTGGAAGCGCACGAAGAAATTGATGCATTGCAGTATTTCATAAAATCAGAATTTGGTGAATCAGTTGAAATGTTTGTGCATACTGATGGAAGCTATCCCGTAAGTTGTGCTCTTTCTTTTAATGAAAATGGGAAAGCAGAAATGGCATTTCAAAATGAAAGTAAAGAATGGACACTTGAAAATATAATGAAAGATGAGCGGTACGGAAAAGCTGTGATAAAGAGAACTTGATTGATACGATTTAATTATTTATACCTGTAAAATTTTATAACCAGAGTTGCTTATACATTCCCGTAATATGAAAAAGATTTTTTCAGTTTTAATTTTATTTGTTTTCGTTATAAAAATATCAGCCCAGGACAATAATGCTCATACACGTATAAGCATTTTAACATGCGGGCCCGGTGATGAATTATACTCTTTATTCGGGCATACCGCCATACGCATTTTTGATAGCACAACCCATGTAGATGTAGTATATAACTGGGGTGGTTTTACATTTCATCAGCCAAATTTTTATTTACATTTTGTACAGGGAACATTACTTTACTTTTCTACTTCCGACAATTTCAACGATTTTATGTACGAATATGTGATAGATCACAGAAGTGTATATGAGCAGGTTTTAAACTTAGACAGCACAGCAAAGAAAAATATCATTGATGCGGTAATTTTTAATTCAACAGGCGATAATAAATTTTATAAATATGATGGCTTTATTGATAACTGCACAACGCGTATAAAAAATATTGTGTATGATAATCTAAAGACCGCAACTATCACTGCAAACATTATTCCCGATGGAACAACTTCAAGAGAACTGATGCATTATTACCTGGAAAAAGGTAATCAGTTATGGACTGAATTAGGTCTTGATATTTTAGTAGGAAGTGAGATTGATAAAAAAATTTCAAATGATGAAGCAATGTTTTTACCTGAATTTTTTATGAAAGGATTAAACAATTCAGAATACAATGCTGCACCTCTTGTAAAAAGTTTTACAACCATTTTAAAAGGCGGTGAACAACAAACACCATCCTGGAAATATTTCCCATTAGCAATTACATCTGCAATATGTTTATTCATATTTTTCATTTCCACTTTAAAAACAAAATGGAGTAAGTCTGTTATAAAATTTGTTGATGTACTTCTTTTATATATAACGGGTTTACTGGGTATTTTACTTTTATTTATGTGGTTCGCCACAGACCACATAGAATGTAAAAACAATTTTAATCTTGCATGGGCTTTTCCATTTAATTTTTTTATTGCTTTTTTTATGATAAAAAAACCAGCCTGGTTAAGCAACTATTTTTTTATAACCGCTGTTATTACAGCAATATTTATTGCCGTATGGTTTTGGCTGCCACAGCAAATAAATATAACCTTATTGCCGGTAGTAATTTTATTGCTGAACCGTTATGTAAATCTTGCCAATAATTTCAGGCGCACAGCTTAATGAAAAAAATTATTCATCATAACAATGCGCGATTGGTCTATCATGTATATGGTAATGGCAACCCTGTTGTATTACTTCACGGTTTTGCAGAAACAAATTCAATATGGAATAACCAATTACAATATTTAAGTAATTATTGTACACTTATTATCCCTGATCTGCCGGGTTCAGGCGAATCTGAACTGCCGGATATTTCTTCAGAAAATCTAAGTATAGAAGCGCTTGCAGAAAACATCTATTCAATTATACAAAACGAAAAAATTAACCGGTGCATCATGCTTGGGCATAGCATGGGCGGTTATATTACATTAGCATTTGCAGAAAAATATTCTGAAAAATTAAAAGCATTTGGCTTTGTAAATTCAACGGCATTTGCTGACAGTGAAGAAAAAAAACAGGTGCGTACAAAAGGTATTGAAATGATAGGATCGTATGGCACTCATGCATTCTTAAAAAACACAACACCCAATTTATTTGCTGATGAATTTAAAAAAGATCATACTGCTGTTGTTAATAAACTTATTGAAGAAGGCAGCCATTTTGAAAAAACAACGCTGCAGCAATATTATTTTGCCATGAGGAACAGACCCGACAGAACACACGTACTTAAAAACAATAACAGTCCCGTTTTATTTGTTATGGCAACCGAAGATGTTGCAGCACCTATGCCTGATGTTTTAAAGCAGGTGCATCTTCCTGAAATTGCATACATTCACATTATTAAAAATGCCGGGCACATGACTATGCTTGAAGCGCCGGAAAAATTAAACTGGATACTGAAGAATTTTGCAAATGCGGTTGAATAAATTTTTATCCTGTTCATTATTCGTACTGGTTTTTCTTTTATCAGCACAATATTCTTATGCAGATCACCTGAAGGGGGGGTGGATGAAATATACTTATCTCGGAGAGTCAAACGGGAGTGTTCAATACAAAGTTTCCTTTTATCAGTATTCAGATTGCGGTGAGCCAAGCAAAGTTGATGGCGTAATATATCTTGCTGTGTATAATGCCGAAAGTCTTCAAGAATATACAGTAGATAATGTTTCACTTACAACCTTAACAAAAGAATCTAAAAGTGATTTTGGTCCTTGTTTTCAAAACCCGCCCACCATTTGTTATCTTGTAGCAGAATATACAACCGTTCTTACATTACCTAAAAATACAGGAGGTTATATACTTTCTGCACAGCGTTGTTGCCGCATAGCCGGTATTGCAAACGTTCCTGTTTCAAATAGCGTGGGATTAACCTATACAATTACAATTCCTGGTGGTAATACCGGCAATAATAACAGCCCCGTTTTTGATTTTAATGATGTAAATGCTATTTGCTACAATGCACCTTTTTCATTTGATTTTTCTGCAAAAGATATTGATGGAGATTCATTGGTGTATTCTTTATGCAGCGGCCTTACAGGTGGAGACGAGATTAATCCGGTAGTAGAAAATCCGCCTGCTCCGCCTTATTCAAAAATTCCTTATTCTTATCCATATTCCGGTACACAGCCGTTAGGTGCATCAGTTACAATAGACCCCAAAACCGGAATAGTTTCAGGCAAGGCACCATCGCAAACAGGTACGTATGTGGTTGCTGTTTGTGTAAACGAATTCAGGAATGGCGTTTATATCAGCCATACAAGAAAAGAATTACATTTAGACATATCCAATTGCAAATTTGGCGGCGCACAGTTAGACCCATCTTATATAAGTTGCAATGGTTACGATTTTACTTTCAGTAATAAAGCAGGAGATAATTCAAGTTATTCTTATTTATGGGATTTTGGTATTGACAGTTTAATTACAGATACCTCCACGCTTACACATCCTACATATACGTATCCCGATACCGGCAGTTATCATGTAAAATTAAAAGCAACAAATAATTTAGGTTGCGAAGATTCTGCTGAAACACAGGTAAAAATTTATCCGGGTTTTACTGCAGGTTTTTCTGTTGATGGCAGTTGCATTATAAATCCTTACAATTTTAATGATCTTACCACAACAAAATATGGATATGTTAATTCATGGGAATGGTTCTTTGGTGAAACAGGCGGAGTAAATGATACAACTAAAAATCCGGCATACACTTATACAAGTAGCGGAGCGAAAACAGTAACGCTGATTACAACCAATTCAAAAGGCTGTATTGATACCGTAACAAAAGTATTAGATGTAACCAATGGTCCTGATCTGAGTTTGAATTTTAATGATACGCTTATCTGCAGTATTGACACATTGCAATTGAAATCTTTTTCATCAAATGAAGGCGCTGTTTTTAACTGGTCTCCATTGTATAATATAATTGG
>JBDTLW010000171.1:0-5486 GCA_039934575.1 Parafilimonas sp.
TCTTTCTATCAATGCCTGAGGAAATGTTCTTTCCTGTCCAAATAAAATTCCAATCTTTTTCATGTGTATATTTTTTATTTTTTCCGTTGTAACATCAAATTCACCATAAAATTTTTATAGCGGGATGGTATATTTACCTCCAAAATTTAATGGCTCATTTTATACGTTGCAAGTATTTAAATTTTAAATTGAAGATAACAGCTTCACATTAAAGAAACTAATTAGGCGTATATTTTTTTAAAATAAAAATATAATGCCTGTTTTCTGTATGCTATATTTGAAATTTTATGAAGAGCAGCAATACCATTTTAACCAATATCATTGTTGAGAGAACTGCTCTTGCATCAAAGTTTTTAGAGAGAGAGGTTATTATTGATGCTTATCTACCTGTACACGTTGAGCATCCTGATAAAATGAGTTTGCTATTAATTAATGATGGACAGGATTTGCCCAAAATGCCATTTGATGAAATTCTTAATGAGCTTTTGCAGCAGAGTATTATTGAACCCGTTTTATGTATAGGCATTCATTGCGGCCATGAAAGAAAAATGGAATACGGGGTAGCTGCAGAGCCTGATTATAAAGGTCGCGGTGCCAGGGCAAATGATTATACAAAGTTTGTGTTTAATGAGTTGCTTCCGCATATTCATATTGCACATAATGTGCCTTCGTTTAAAGAAAAATCTTTTGCCGGTTTTTCATTGGGAGGACTGAGCGCTTTAGATATTGTATGGAATCATGCACATGAATTTGCAAATGTTGGTGTGTTCAGCGGTTCTTTATGGTGGCGGAGCAAAGGCTATGTAGAAGGTTATGATGATGATAAGCACCGTATTATGCATCAGCAAATAAAAAAAGGAAGTTTTTACCCCTGGCTAAAATTCTTTTTTGAAAGTGGTGCGCTTGATGAAATAGCCGATAGAAATAACAACGGTATAATTGATGCCATTGATGACACGCTGGATTTAATAAGCGAGTTAAAGAAAAAAGGTTATGACGCGAATAATATAAATTATCTTGAGCTGGAAGATGGAGCCCACAACGTAGCTACCTGGGCAAGAGCTTTCCCTTATTTTTTAAAATGGGCATGGCCAAAAAAAGAAACCTCAGAATTTTAAGATATTATATATCACAAAATTTTAAGAAGGTTTTATATTTTTCTATTATTTTTTCCCCAGAATATATTACCTTTGCCGACTTATGTTTTTTGGAGTATTGAACCGTCTTTCACTTTTCATTTTTCAAACACAATCAAAAAAATTAATTATTGCTAAAACCTGTTTCATCAAGCTTTAGCAGTTGATGTTTGCTTTATGCAATACATCAGCATGATCGTGTTAAAAGCCGGCTCCGTCATCCAAAAGATTAACCTGAAAAAATTGAAATTTCAATATGGCAATCAAAAAAGAAAATCGCCCAAAAGCAAACTTTTCTAAAATAACAATTGGTCTTGCCTCTCCTGACACAATTTTAGAACGCAGCTTTGGCGAAGTTTTAAAACCTGAAACAATTAATTATCGCACCTACAAACCAGAGCGTGATGGCTTGTTTTGTGAACGCATATTCGGACCTGTAAAGGATTACGAGTGTGCCTGCGGAAAGTATAAAAGAATCCGCTACAAAGGAATTGTTTGTGACCGCTGTGGTGTGGAAGTTACTGAAAAGAAAGTGCGTCGCGAAAGAATGGGACACATTAAACTTGTTGTACCTGTTGTGCATATCTGGTATTTTAAAAGCCTTCCTAATAAGATTGGTTATTTACTCGGCGTAAGCTCTAAGAAACTGGAAAGCATAGTGTATTATGAAAGATATGCTGTGATTCAGGCGGGCATTCGTGAAGATAAAGGTTTGCAAACCGGTGACCTTCTTACTGAAGAAGAATATCTTGATATAATAGACAATCTTCCAAAAGATAATCAATATCTGCCTGATGATGATCCGCAGAAGTTTATTGCAAAAATGGGTGCAGAAGCCGTACACGATCTGCTTGCACGTATTGCTTTGGATGATTTGAGTTATAATCTGCGTACCGCTGCAGCTAACGAAACTTCGCAACAGCGTAAAGCAGATGCTTTAAAACGCTTAAGTGTAGTTGAAGCTTTTCGTGATGCAGGAAACCGCATAAGTAATCGTCCTGAGTGGATGGTTATGCAATACATACCAGTTATTCCACCTGAACTAAGACCGCTTGTTCCACTGGATGGCGGACGTTTTGCTTCTTCTGATTTAAATGATCTATATCGCCGCGTAATTATCCGTAACAACCGTTTAAAAAGATTGCTTGAAATCAAGGCACCTGAAGTAATTCTTCGCAACGAAAAACGTATGCTGCAGGAAGCTGTTGACAGCTTGTTTGATAACAGCCGTAAATCAAATGCGGTGAAAGCAGAAGGCGGGCGTGCATTGAAATCTTTAAGTGATGTTTTAAAAGGTAAGCAAGGTCGTTTCCGTCAAAACTTATTAGGCAAACGTGTTGACTATTCTGGTCGTTCAGTAATTGTAGTTGGACCTGAATTAAAAATGCACGAATGTGGTTTGCCAAAAGATATGGCTGCTGAATTATTCAAACCATTTATTATTCGTAAACTTATTGAAAGAGGTATTGTAAAAACAGTTAAATCTGCAAAGAAATTAGTTGACAGAAAAGATGCTGTGGTTTGGGATATTCTTGAAAATATATTAAAAGGGCATCCGATAATGCTGAATCGTGCCCCAACATTACACCGTCTTTCCATACAGGCATTTCAGCCAAAATTGGTTGAAGGGAAAGCGATACAATTGCATCCGCTTGTAACAACAGCATTTAATGCGGATTTTGATGGTGACCAAATGGCGGTGCATGTACCATTAAGCAATGCTGCAATACTTGAAGCGCAATTGCTGATGTTATCATCACACAATATTCTTAACCCGCAAAATGGTACACCAATCACACTGCCTTCACAGGATATGGTGCTTGGATTGTATTATATTACAAAAGGAAAGAAAAGTACAGAAGCAGAACCTATAAAAGGTGAAGGCAAAATATTTTATAGCCTTGAAGAAGTAATGATTGCATACAATGAAGGCAAAGCTGACCTGCATGCGCACATTAAAGTTCGCGCTGAGGTTCGTGAAAAAGGCGAGTTGGTTAAAAAGTTAGTAGAAACTACTGTAGGACGTGTAATGTTTAATCAGTTTGTTCCTAAAGAAGTAGGTTATATCAATACTTTATTAACTAAGAAAAATCTGCGTGAAATTATCGGCGATATTATTAAAATAACAAACGTTCCAAAGTCAGCAAAATTTTTGGATGATATTAAAACGCTTGGTTTCCGCATGGCATTTAGAGGCGGACTTAGTTTCAGCGTTAATGATCTTATCGTTCCTGATGCAAGAAACGAAATGATTGAAAATGCAAAACTTGAAGTTGAAGATATTCGCGAAAGCTACAACATGGGTCTTATCACCAATAATGAAAGATATAACCAGGTTATAGATATTTGGGGTCGTGTAGATATGCGCATCACTGAATCGCTTATTTATGAAATGGCGAAAGATAAAGACGGATTTAATTCTGTGTTTATGATGCTTGATTCAGGAGCCCGCGGTTCTAAAACACAGGTAAAACAATTAGTAGGAATTCGTGGATTAATGGCTAAGCCAAGAAAAAGCGGTTCAACAGGTTCTGAAGTAATTGAGAACCCTATCCTTTCCAACTTTAAAGCAGGCTTGAATGTATTGGATTATTTTATTTCCACGCATGGTGCAAGAAAAGGGTTGGCTGATACAGCATTAAAAACTGCAGATGCCGGTTATTTAACCCGTCGTTTGGTTGACGTAGCACAGGATGTGGTTATTTCAGAAGAAGATTGCGGAACTCTGCGTGGTATTGCCACTTCAGCATTAAAAGATAATGAAGAAATAATAGAATCTCTTGGTGATCGTATTATGGGTCGTACTTCTTTGCATGATGTTTATGATCCGCATACAGATGAACTGATAATAAAAGCAGGTGAAGAAATTTCTTCTGATGTAGCTAAACAAATTGATGAATCAGGTATTGAAAATGTTGAAATCCGCTCTGTATTAACCTGCGAATGCAAACGCGGCGTTTGTGTAAAATGTTATGGTAAAAATCTTGCTACCGGTTATCTTGCTCAAAGAGGTGATGCAGTTGGAATTATTGCAGCACAATCAATTGGCGAACCAGGTACACAGTTAACGCTTCGTACATTCCACGTTGGTGGTGTTGCCGGTTCAGCTTCAGTTGAATCTGCTTTACTTGCAAAGTTTGATGGTACCGTTCAGTTTGATGGTTTACGTTCTGTTGCTGCACTAAATAATGAAGGACAAAAAATACAGGTTGTTATAGGAAGAACAGGTGAAGTACGTGTTATGGATTTGAAAAATGACCGTCTTCTTATTACTAATAATGTTCCTTATGGTGCTGTTCTGGCTGTAAAAGATGGGCAGAATGTGAAGAAAGGTGATATTATCTGTACATGGGATCCGTTCAACAATGTAATTGTATCTGAAATTGCAGGTTCTATCAAATTTGAAAGTGTAATTGAGGGCTTCACATTCCGCGAAGAAGCAGATGAACAAACAGGTCACCGTGATAAGGTGGTTATTGAATCAAAAGATAAAACGAAAATACCATCTATCATTGTAGAAGGTAAAGAAATTAAATCATATAATCTTCCTGTTGGCAGCCGTCTTATTCTTGAAGTAGGTGATCCGGTTACTGCTGGTATGGTAATCGTAAAAATTCCAAGAACTCTGCGTAAATCAGGTGATATCACCGGGGGTTTACCCCGTGTAACAGAATTGTTTGAGGCAAGAAACCCAAGCAATCCAGCCATAGTTTCAGAAATTGATGGTGTAGTTGCTTTCGGAAATATAAAGCGTGGTAACAGAGAAATAATTGTTGAAGCAAGAGATGGTATCATTAAGAAATACCTCGTTCCGCTTACCCGCCAGATATTGGTGCAGGATGGTGATTTTGTAAAAGCCGGAACACCAATGAGTGATGGACAAACTGCACCTGCAGATATTCTTTCTATCAAAGGACCTTTTGCAGTACAGGAATATGTGGTGAATGAAATACAGGAAGTTTACCGTTTACAGGGTGTGCGCATTAATGATAAACACATTGAAGTTATTGTGCGCCAGATGATGAAGAAAGTCGAGATTGTTCATGCCGGTGATAGCAAATTTCTTGAAGAAGATCTGGAAGACAGGTTTGATTTTATTCAAGAAAATGACCGCCTGTTTGAAAAGAAAGTTGTAACTGAACCTGGTGACAGTATCAAACTTCGCTCAGGACAAATTATTTCATTGCGTGAATTAAGAGAAGAAAACTCTGCTCTGCGCCGTGCAGATAAAAAGCTTGTTGATGTAAAAGATGCAGAACCGGCTACAGCAAAACCAGTTCTTCTTGGTATTACAAAAGCTTCTCTTGGTGTGCAAAGCTGGATATCAGCCGCTTCATTCCAGGAAACAAC
>JBDTLW010000172.1:0-5472 GCA_039934575.1 Parafilimonas sp.
AACAAACCTCTCCATGTATATCTTGAAGATAAACCAATGGCTGAAACGCTTACCGGCGAAGGCTTTGAATGGAAACCACTTGACGATGGCGGCTTATTAATTGTGCGCAGGATGAATGGAAAAAATGTTGTGGTAGTTGAATAGGGGATAGCAGGAAGTAACTTTTTCATATTTAAAACGCTTTGGTTTTTTGCTTCTCCATGATCATAAATGCCTGGAATCGTTCTTCACCAAAAGATTTTTAAACAGCGGATCACTGGAAAGAAACTGGTAAGGGGAAAGCAGTTCTGCTTGCTCACCTGTTATCATTACCTCATAAAGCTTTACTGCCTCTTTTACATTCTTCAGCGTTTCTTCTTTTATAAATTTTGCTCATTCTTCATGATAATACATTAAATAAAAAAACCGCCATTAGAAAAAAGCGGTTTAATTGCACATGAGAAAAATGAAAGTATTACAGATCGATTGTTTTTAAATCCTTCGGAAGTTTAACCTCAACCGTCATTGTTTGATCATTTCTTTTGTATGTTATTTTTACTATATCGCCTTTTTTAATATCTTTTATACTTTGCCTCAGATCATCTGTGGAGGTAATGGTTTTACCATTTACCTGTGTTATAATATCACCTTCTTTTAATCCTGCTTTAGCTGCTGGTGAATCTTCATCATCAACACCAATAATCTTTACACCATTGCCATCTTCAGTATCCTGAGCAGAAATACCTATGTGTGGCTTATCACTAAATGCAAAAGAAAATTTGCGGTTAAAATCATTATTGAAATTGAGATTGAAATCTCTTGGTGAATTCCATGAATACACCCTTACCTGGTTTGATTTACCTAAAGTAGCATTTACAGTGGATTGTTTATTATCTCTTAAAAAAGTAATTAAAACTTTTTCATCGGGTTTATGTTTTCCAACTGCTTTGTATAAATCATCCGGTCCGGAAATTTTATCGTCGCCAATTTTGGTAATAATATCTCCTTCTTTCAAACCTGCTTTTTTAGCTGCGCTGCTATCTGTAACATCAGTTATCTGTGCACCTTTTTCTGTTTGTTCACTCATTACACCCAAGAATGCAGCATTGGAATTTATCTTGCGCATCATGTCTTCGCGAAAGGCTTCTATTTGCGGACCGCGTGGTGCCATTGGCATATTTTCCCCATACCCAAAAACATGTACATCGTTATCATCCATACCCTGCTTTTGCTTAATAATATCAATATCATTACTTGTAAAATCATCAATGGGTTTACCGTTTACAGTAATATTATCACCATCAATTACAACGGTGATCTTTTCTTTAGTTGAATCTTTTTTATGTATGATGATGCTTTCATTATTAGAATTTTTATTTTCTGAGTTTTGCGCATGCAGATATGCAAAATTAAATGAAAGTGCAAGTATTAAAATAACCGGTTTTAATTTCTTAATCATAATAGTATTTTTATTTATCTACGAAATATTTAGTAGATCAAATATATAGAGATTTTTGAATTACGAAGTCTTTCGGAAATGTTAAACCTTCAAAATTTTATTTTACCTATAATGGTTTACAGGCAGTTAAAATTCCGTTTATAAAATTCAAGAACAATTTCAAATGTGTTTTATTTGCAAAAAAAAATTATATGAAGTACTTACTGGTTGTGCTTGGTATTTTTGTTTCTTCATTGGTGCATGCACAGTTTGGTTTTTATGCTGAAGGAGGTTTAAATTATGCAGATCTGCATGTAACCAGAAGCGCTGGTGAAGTAACGGGTAAAGGAGGAGTTGGATGGCAAGTTGGTGGTGGTGTTGAATACCACACGCAGTTTGGATATTTTTTATATTTGGGAACTCAGTTTGCAAGCGAGCAATTTAAAAAAGATTCTGTGTCGCAGGGCTTTCAAAGCGTTGTATCCAATTATACGTATAAGCCTTTATTTGTAAACGTACCTTTTGGTATTGGCTACCAGTTTAATCTTGCAAAAGACATTGGCTTTCGTGTTTACGGCGGATTAAATACACAAGTAGGCGTTGGCGGTAAAGTAACCCGGAATACAAATTTTTATACCCAGGATTCAGCTACAGGCCAGCCGATACAGGTAAGAACAGATAATGATACACACAAACTAAATTTTGGGCGAAGTATCCAGGTGCAAAGTGAATTTCGCTCAGATCTTGCCAACACGGTTTGGGGTCTTAATATTGGAGCAGGGTTGAATTTTTCAAAATCAATAGAAGTAGCCGTTATTTATCAGGAAGGACTTACAAATATTTTACCCGGCGGAGATGCTGCACCAGAAGTTAATAAACTAAGATCGGTAACTGTAAATCTGAAATTTTACTTTCCAAAAAATTATTATACCACAAAACAAAAGCTATAAAAAATAAAGCCTCTTCAAAAAAGAGGCTTTATTTTTATTGATCAATATATTTTAAAAGCTCCGGACTATCTGGAGTAACCTTGCTATCAAAATGCTGTAATAATTTTCCGTTCTCGTCAATTATAAACTTATTAAAGTTCCAGGAAATAGTTGCATCCAACACACCATTTTCATCTTTACTGCATAAGTATTTAAAAATAGGTGTTGCGTTTGGTCCTTTTACATCAACTCTTGTGGTTAGCGGGAATGTAACACCATGATCTTTTCTGCAGAATGTACTTATAGAATCATCATTGTGAAATTCCTGGTTGCCAAAATTATCAGAAGGAAAGCCAATAATAACAAGCTTGTCTTTATGTTCCTGATACAATTTTTCAAGCCCTTCATATTGCGGAGTAAAACCACACATAGAAGCCGTATTTACCACAAGAATTTTTTTGCCTTTGAATTTTGAAAAATCTATTGTTTCCCCTTCAAGACCTTTGATCTTAAAATTATAAATAGACTTTGCGGCTGGATGAAATGAAGTAAGTGCTGCAAAAGCTAATAATGAAAGAAGCGTTTTCATTTGTATATTTTTTATAGTGAAGAGATTTAAAGTGATTTTCAATAAATCAAAGTTATGTTATTGCGATGCATAACAACAAACAGGTAAAATTGAATTAACGTTTCCGTTTCAAAATTTCAGATGGTATAAGCAACTGTTGCCATGCTAAGTTTTGCTCCGGGAGCTTTTAGAATAACTGCGCCGCATGCTTCAAGCGTAGCGCCGGTTGTAATCACATCATCAATCAGCAACACATGTTTATTTTCAAGCAACGATGGCTGTGTTACGGCAAAAACACCTTCCATAGTTTTCCATCGTGCAATACGATCTTTGTGTGTTTGTGTTTCTGTAAAAAAAATTCTTTCAACTGCATTTTTAATAACAGGTTTCTTCCATACTGAAGTAATACCATTTACAATAGCCCAAGTTTGATTATAACCTCGCTTAAAATATTTTTTATCGTTTAATGGCAACGGAATAATTACATCCACATCATCAAATCTTTTACTTTTTATAATTTCTTCACCAAGCAATCTCCCTAAAAATATTCCGGCTCTCTGATTTGATTTATATTTTAATTCAATAATAGTTTTTTGAATAACAGAATCTTTATTAAAATAAAAAGCGCTTCCGGCCTGCTGAATATTCAATCTGCCATAGAAAATTTTTTCAACGGGATTTTCTTTTGCAGATAAAAAACCAGTTACAGGTAAACTGTTTAAACATTCAGCACATAAAATATTATCGCTGTTTAATACATCTGTATTGCATCCAAGACATATATGCGGGAAAAAAAGGTGAAGGAAGTCATCAATATAATTTTTTATTCCAGTCAATTGTTTAAAAATTAGTTTGATCAAAATAAAAGGCGATATAGTTCATCCACTTTTCCTACCGCAACTACATCAATATTATATTGATTTTTATTTAAAGCTTTTTTATTAAAAGGCGATATGATAATCTTTTCAAAGCCTAATTTCTCCGCTTCAGCAATCCGTTGTTCTACGCGGTTCACGGCTCTTATCTCACCATTCAATCCAACTTCACCGGCAAAACAAATATTTGATGAAAGGGGAGTATCATCATAAGATGAAAGCAATGCACATATAATGGCAAGATCTGTTGAAGGATCTTCAATTCTTAAACCGCCTGCAATATTTACAAATACATCTTTCACACCAAAATGAAATCCGCCGCGTTTTTCCAATACAGCAAGCAAGAGTTGTAATCTTCTTGAATCTAATCCGCTTGTTGTGCGTTGCGGAGTTCCATAAACACTTTGCGTAACCAGGGCTTGCGTTTCAATTAATAAAGGTCTTAATCCTTCCATGCCTGCTGCAACAGCGCTTCCGCTAAGTCCATCATCTTTTTGGTTTATTAAAATCTCAGAAGGATTATTTACCATGCGCATTCCGCTTCCCATCATTTCATAAATACCTAATTCTGATGTACTGCCAAAACGGTTTTTTAATGTACGCAAAATACGGTAAGCATAATGCTGATCACCTTCAAACTGCAAAACAGTATCAACCATGTGTTCTAAAATTTTTGGGCCGGCAATACTTCCATCTTTTGTAATATGACCAATAAGAAAAACAGGAGTATATGTTTCTTTTGCAAAACGCTGAAGCGATGCAGCACATTCTCTTACCTGTGCAATACTTCCCGGCGTTGCATCAATATTATCTGATTGCAAAGTTTGAATGGAATCAACAATTACAAGTGATGGTTGCAATTTTTTTATTTCAGTAA
The DNA here is from genome assembly GCA_039934575.1 of Parafilimonas sp. Lineage (GTDB taxonomy): Bacteria > Bacteroidota > Bacteroidia > Chitinophagales > Chitinophagaceae > Parafilimonas. The sequence goes on from JBDTLW010000172.1 coordinate 4,667, forward strand.
AAATTACAGAAAGTGATGTTTCAGTAAGTATGTAAAAATTTTCGTTGTGTATGTTCAACCTGTTTGCACGCATTTTAATTTGCTGCTCACTTTCTTCACCACTGATATATAACGTGATTGTGTTTTGAAGATGCAAAGCATCTTGCAACAGTAAAGTGCTTTTACCAATTCCAGGTTCACCTGCAACTAACACAATGCTGCCTGCAACAATACCGCCGCCTAATGCGCGATTTAATTCAGTATCATTTGTAACAAGTCTTTCTTCTTTTATGTTTTCAACTGCATCAAGCAATTTTGCTTTCGATGTTTGACGTTCACCTGAAATATCTTTCCAGAAATTTTTTTCTTTTTGATTTCTTTCAACTACTTCTTCAATAAACGTATTCCATGTATTACATGCAGGACATTTGCCTAACCACTTAGCGCTTTCATATCCGCAGTTAGAACAAAAAAATGCGGTTTTAACTTTACTCATTTTATAAAGATAATTTCAATGTTTAAAAATAAACATGATTAAGGCAAGTAGAAATGAAGAGATTTTAATAAAAAAAAGGCCGGTAAAAATACCGACCTCTTTTACTTACTAACCCATTAAATTCAGCCACTAAATTACAATAATGGGCTACATTTCAAAATTATTTTTTTGGGTTGTTGAAAACTTTTTTAAAACTGACGTGGCGCAGCAACCGGTACTGAGGCAGACAAATTGTCAAATTAGGCCTTATTTACGGCATAATGCGACATATTGTCTTTAAAAATAGCAGGTCCAGTTAAAAAAAGCATTGATATTGAATTGGTTAGTATTT
>JBDTLW010000173.1:0-5472 GCA_039934575.1 Parafilimonas sp.
TATGAAGGCTGGCAGTTAGCTAAAAATTTTTATAAAGATGTGGGTACACAGTAGTTTTTAAAAGCGGATTTTAATAAAGAGATTTTTTATTTAGTGCTTTACAATTTTTCTGAATTCAGTACCGCTTTGCTTCTCAATTTTAAGTGTATATACTCCTGCGGAAAGCGTACTTAAGTTTATACTCAAATAACTCTTACCCGGAGAAACAATTTTTTTATAGTTGGCTAATACTTGTCCATTCATTGTTATTACACTTACAGAATATTCTGCAGATGCGTGTTCATTTGTTTCAATGTGTATAATATCAGTAAATGGATTAGGAGAAACCTTCAATGCTCCGTTTAATACACTTGCAGTTGCATCAGAAACTAATCCAGAATTTGAATTTAATGCAGTACTTCCGCCATGCAAAAAGAACGAAGAAAGCTGATTTGTTTTAAACTCAATGTATTTATTGTTTGCGTCGTAATCACCGGTTTTATCGGGTACTATAAATGTTCCGGTTTTACTTCCTAATGGTGCACATGTTCCATTAACCTGAGTAACTCTGATATCTTTTATTGAAGTTACTTCCGATCCATTTTGTGCGATCAGTTTGTTCAGTTCATCTTTACTTATATATAAACGTACTGTAACAGGTGAAGTAATTTTTGGACGTGAAAGCATTGCAAAATTCCTGTCAAGATAATAACGTCCTGTATTATCCTGTCTCAAATCTGCATGGTTAATAAAAACAGAAGGCAAAGCTGATGAAGGTATATTATCACCAAAATTTATAGCACCTACTAATTGTAAAGAGTTATCCAGCATTGGAACCCAAATATTTTTGTCCTTGTCTTGTAATGGCTGACGAAGTCCCTGTTTGCATGTATCTGCAGAGCTTGTTACTATAGCCGGTTTCATAATACAAAGATTAAACCTTGCAGAATTATTAATACCCGCAGTACTCAAACGGCACCAGTAAGTTTTTCCTTTAGTAAAATAATATGAGACGATATCTTTATAATCTCCGCCGCTGGTCTTTATTTCCCCGCAATCAATTAAGCTGGCTGCATTGCAAGGGCTGCTGTAAAAATTCACTTCAAGCAAATAAGGATGCTTGTTATAGCTTGTATTGCTGAAGCGAAATAATTGCACATTATCTGTGGCCTTGAATTTTATCCAAATATCATCATCATTACTGCTGGCATATGCACCGCAGCTATTGTAATCATCACTGCCCAGGTTATCTGCTGTTGCCCCTGCTGTTGTAAGCGGAGTGCCGGTACAGCGCTCATTATAATCTGTAACAGTAATTTCAGTTGCATCGCTGCATTTATCATTAGCAGGCGGCGGGGTGTAACACTCAATTTCAAAATTATAATTTGAAGGAAGCCCGCCTGCTTCCAATGCAGATTTTTCCATTATGATATACTCTTCACCGGCATTTAATGGGCCAAAAACGGCTGTAGAAAAATCGAACATAATACCTATACAATTCCAGTTATCATTACCACATCCATAAGATGAAGATTTGTAAGAAAATGACATGGGAACACCATTACCGCCGGATGAAAAACAATCAAGTTTATAATAACCGCTTTGCGATGGAGTGAATTTATGAAAGAATTCAGGACCGTTTATATTTCCACCGCACAAACTTACAGGATACAGACCGGTGCTGCCTCTGTATGTTCTTTGAAAATATTCACCGCAATTTAAATTTGCAAAAGTTGAACAATCATAATTTGTATTATACTTCGCCGTAGCCCATGATGAGCTATCTGTATCACTGCATCTTGATCTTACATAAAAATAATTTGTAGAAGCTGGTTCCAACCCTGTTAAGCTTACTGTATTGTTATATGCTTTTTTGATATTTCGTGGTACGGTTGTGTCTTTTCCAAGCACGCTGTACTCATAATATGCTGCACCATCAACCTTATCCCAGCCTGCCGTAATAGAAGTGGAAGTTGTATTTGTAAAAGAAATATTCAGTGGTTCAAAGCAGGTTACTTCTGCTACTGTTATTTCATCAAGATAAAGATAGGTTTGCATAGTGGGTGCAGTAACACAATGAAAAGCTACAGTTTCATTACCTGAAACAGATGCCGTATAGTTTACCTGGCCTTTTAGATAACTATCGTTATGAAAACTTTTGTCCCAAACGATCTCACCTTCAGAAGCGATTACATTTTTGCCTATGCTTACCTGCAGTTGATTATCCTGATTGGTTTGACATTTATAATAAAAAGAGATACTATATTTTTTACCGGCTTTAAAATGAATTTTGTCTGTAATAAGCCAGCAGTCTGCATTTTCATTATAGCTATCTGTGGTAACATACGCACAAACATCACCTTTATAAGAATTAAAACCGCCGGGTAAAATTTTCCATTTACTGGCACTGAAACTAATTTTTTTACCGGCAATCGAATCTCCTTCAAAACCCTCGTGGTATAATACCTGTGCGTTAGCATTGCCAAAGAATGATGCTTTAAAAATCATTAACAGGCAAATAGTTTTAATAGTTCGTACAAATTTTTTCATAAATAAATGTTTGGTTTTTGTTGTTAAATAAGCGAAGGGATCTCAAAAGAAGTATTGGGCACAGGCAATTATTTGCCTGCGGTAAAAGTAATATTTTTTCTAAAAAGTAAAGGGAATTTATGAATGTGCATCGCTGATGGGTTTGTGAATAAGCAATCTGCTATGGTTGTGAATTAGATAAATTTTTACAAATCATACAGCCTGTTCAGTCTTTTTAAGCAGGGTTCATATAGTTATCTTTCTGTCTCTTGCAATAACTTTCCACTCATCTGCAGCCATATTATTTTCAACAACAATGGCTCGTTCATACAAAGCAACACTTGGGCAAATATGATAAGGCACGCCATATAAAACATCTCCAATTTTATACGCAGATGAATCATCAACTTTTAAAACCAAATGTTCTTCACTTTGACCAATTGGCTGAACATTTTCAGCATTTAAAAAATAAACACGTTTTTCTATAACATTTTCTGCAGCTACAGATTTATGACCAAGATCAGTACAAATAGTATGCTCATCAACAATAGAAATAATTCTGGTAATAACTAATGCTGCATATTCAAATGGCACATCAGGCAATTGGGTTTTATATCCATAATCCCAAAATACAAAAGTGCCCGGACTGCATTCAATGTTTCTTCTCTCAGCATGAACAGGAAAAGTTGGAGAGCCACCTGCAACAATCTTCATTTGCTTTTGTGTCAATGTTTCGATCTTCTCTACAAGCATAACTACTTCATCAAAAGCCGCATCTGCATTGTGTTTGCGTTGTTCAATATTCGTATCACGAATATGACCATCATAATCATGAAGACCAATAATATTTATTCCGATGAATGGTTGGCAATCATTAAAAAGAGCAAACGCATTTTCCGGTTTAATGCCTGTTCTGTTCATCCCAACATTCAAATCAATATATACATCAAGCAGTAAATTATTTTCTGAAAATATTTTTGAAATGGCTTCAGCATTTGCAACATCATCAATTAAACATGAAAATTTTGTTGAAGAATATTTTTGAACAAGCTGTGCTAAACGTTTTGCTTTTGTTGCGGTTGGCTGATAAGCCAGCATTACATCAGGTGCTTGTATCATAGCAAGCATTTCTGCTTCTGCAATGGTTGCACATTTAAATTTAGTGATGCCTGCATCTAACATCATCTTACATACTTCTGCAATTTTATTTGTTTTTACATGCGGACGTAAATGCCCAACATCTTTCATTTGTATTACTGATTGAATGTTTTGTAGAACACGTTCTTTGTAAATAATTAATGCAGGCGAGTCAATTGTTTCAATATTTTTTATTTCGTACCAGTTCATTGTAAAACTTTATTTATGTAAACAATATAGAAAGTGAGCAATCAAAATTAAGCATGGCAAACTTAGTTACTTTATGTATTTATGATTATTGCAGTTTGTGTTTTAGAAATTTTGTATTTTTATTTTATGGAAGTGAATGAACCAGCAATCGCATACAGCAAACAAAAAATTTCTATTGAAGCATATCTTGAAATGGAAAATGATGCGCTGGAAAAGCATGAATATTATCAGGGTGAAGTTTTTGCTATGTCAGGCTCAAAAGTGCCGCATAATGAAATATGTGTAAACCTGATAGCAATTTTAAAAAATAAATCAAAAGGAAAAAAGTGTAAGCCTTATAATAGTGATCAGCGCATATATATTCCATCAAATACTTTATTTACTTATCCTGATATTTCTATTGTTTGCGGTGAAATTATAACACTGAATGATGATAACTGGAATGCTTTAAATCCAACAGTTATTATTGAAGTGCTTTCAAAGAGTACTAAAAATTATGACCGCGGTGAGAAATTTAAACTATATCGCGATATTAAAACTTTGAAGGAATATATGTTGGTTGATTCTGAAAATATACATATTGAAATTTTCAGGTTAAATAAAAACAATCATTGGGAATTGGAAGAATATAACGGCATCAACAGTAATGTTGAGATAAAAGCAATTAATGAAAATATTGCAATCGCTGAAATATATGATGGTGTAAGTCTGTAATTTCTAAAATCTTTTACTCCGCTACGATTCGCAAACCATTCTGCAAAACCTGCTGTATAATTTTTCGTATTGCGGCACAATATTCTCCAGGTCAAATTTCATTGCCTGCGCTTTTGCATTTTTGCGGAATTGCTGTAACAAAGCATCATCTGACAACAGCTTAATAGCACAATCACTCATTGTTTTTACATCGCCAACTGCAGCAGTATAACCGGTTTCACCATTAATATTTATTTCGGGCAAACCACCTGCATTTGAGCTGATAACGGGCACACTTGCCGCCATGGCTTCCATAGCAGCCAGTCCAAAACTTTCGTACTCACTTGGCAAAATAAACAGATCAGACACCAGCAATATTTCTTCTATCTGTTCCTGCTTGCCAAGAAAACGCACATCATCCTGCACCTGCAGTTTACGCGACAGATCTTCCATGCTGCGGCGCTCAGGACCATCACCTACAAGCAATAATTTTGCAGGTAACTCTTTGTGCACATTTGCAAAAATATTGATAACATCTTCCACTCTTTTTATCTTTCTGAAGTTAGATGCATGAATTAAAATCTTCTCATCATGTGGTGCAATTACTTTTCTGAAAGCATCAAATGGTTTTTTATCATAGCGCGAATTATCAACAAAATTTTCAATTACTTCTATATCTTTTGTAATGGGAAAAGACCTGTATGTTTCATCTTTTAAATTTTGTGATACTGCAGTTATTGCATCACTTTCATTAATAGAAAAAGTGACAACAGGTTCATACGTTTTATCCCTTCCTACCAATGTAATATCCGTGCCATGCAAGGTTGTTATTACAGGAATTGTTCTTCCTGATTTCAGTAAAATTTGTTTTGCCATATACGCTGCAGATGCATGCGGAATAGCATAATGCACATGCAATAAATC
>JBDTLW010000174.1:0-5460 GCA_039934575.1 Parafilimonas sp.
CAATGAACTTAACAGCAAGCTGCAAATTCCTGGCGTAACCAATGGATGGACTCAGCCAATCATTAACCGCATCAACATGCTTTCAACCGGCATACGAACAGATGTTGGTGTAAAAGTATATGGACAAAATCTTGACAGTATTTATGCTTTCGCTCAAGTAATAAAAAATGAATTGCAGGGCATTCCGGGTGTCAAGGATTTGTATGTAGAGCCGATAACGGGCGGCAAGTATATTGACATAAATATTAATCGTGAACAAATTGCCCGTTACAATTTAAGCGTTGATGATGTAAATGCAGTTATTGAAAGTGCATTGGGTGGTGCGCAGATTACAACAACGGTTGAAGGCAGACAACGCTTTTCAGTGAATGCAAGATTTGCACAGGATTATCGTAATAATATTGAAGCCTTAAAACGCTTACAGGTGCAAACAACGAGTTTCGGACCTGTACCATTGGAGGCATTAGCAGATATAAAAATTACAGAAGGGCCGCCGATGATAAATTCTGAAAATGCATTGCTGCGCGGTACGGTTTTATTCAATGTAAGAGAAAGAGATTTAGGGAGTACGGTTAAAGAAGCGCAGCAAAAATTAAACAATGCCATTGGTCAGATGCCGAAAGGTTTTTTCATTGACTGGAGCGGTCAATACGAAAATCTTATCAGCAGCGAAAAAACATTAAAGCTGATAATGCCGTTTGTATTGCTCGTTATTTTCATCAGCATGTATTTTGCTTTTCATTCTGCAAGAGAAGCGTTACTTAGTTTGATTTCACTTCCGTTTGCTTTGATTGGCGGCGCTTTTATGATATATTTCTGGGGAGTAAATTTATCCGTTGCTGTAGCAGTAGGTTTTATTGCTTTGTTTGGTCTTGCAGTAGAAACAAATATTGTTATGGTCATCTACCTTAATGATGCCATGCAGCAACTCATTGCAAAAAAAGGAAACTCAAAAGAAACTATTACGAAAGATGATTTGCGGGAATATACAATCAGTGGTGCAGCGAAAAGATTAAGACCAAAAATAATGACGGTTAGTGTTTCACTATTTGCGCTTGTTCCTATTCTTTGGAGCAATGGGGTGGGAAGCGATGTAATGAAACCAATAGTATTGCCTATGGTTGGTGGTGTACTTACTTCAGCCATTTATATTTTATTAGTAACGCCGCTTATCTTTTTAATGAATAAAGAATATGAGTTGAAAAAATTTGGAAAGATTGAAGTAGCGGAGGTGAAGCATTGAGGCAATAGACAATTGATGAAGAGTTTGAAAATTATAAAAAACTAAAAAAATGATGCATCAAAATTATAAATCGAAATTGAAGAAGCTGAAAAATTTTAAGCGAAGCTTTCTTCATATTCTCACAATCTTTTTAATCCAACAAATCCTGGTTCAGACAGCATCTGCTCAAACCCTGGAATTGCAAAATATTTTAGATAGTGTTCAACATTCGTATCCTTCATTAAAAATGTATGATGCAGAAATTCAGTCATTAGATGCAGCAGCTAAAGGAGCAAGAAACTGGATGCCGCCACAGGTTTCTACAGGCTTATGGATGACACCTTATAATACTTCTCTTTGGAGTAGAAGCAAAGCAGACGGCAATATGCCAGCACAAAGTGGAATGGGAAGCTATATGATAGGTGCAGAACAAATGTTTCCTAATAAAAAATATAATGATGCTAATGAAGCTTACATGAATGCCATGTCATCTGTTGAAAAGGAAAATAAACAAGCAACCTTAAATGAGCTTTTTGCTGAAACAAAAAAGAATTATTATGAATGGATATTCATTGAAAAAAAATTATCAGTATTAGATGAAAGCGAAAAGCTGTTACAGTTTATGATTACCAATGCTGAAACAAGATATAAAAATGGATTGGGTAAAATAAGCGCATACTATAAAGCCAAAGCATCGCTTGGCAACATTGAAAGTATGCGCGTGGAATTACAAAATGAAATTGTTCAAAAACGCATTGTATTGAATACATTAATGAATCGCAATAAGCTTACAGATTTTTCTATTGACACCAATTATATTATTAAAGATTATGCAGCAGCAAGTTTTGACAGCACCCTGTTTTATAATAACCGGAGTGATATAAAAGCAATAGATAAAAATATTCAGCTTGATTATTTAAAACAGGACATTGAAAGGCAAAGTATGAAACCACAATTTGGTATTCAGTATGCAAACATGTTTGGTTTTGGCGGCTCTGCTATGATGTTTAATGTTATGGGCTTGATGAAAATTCCTTTGAATTGGTCAACAAGGACAAATAAAGCAAACATTGAAAGCCTGAATTTCAAAACACAATCATTAGAAGAACAAAAAGCATCTATGGCTAATGAATATTCCGGCATGGCTTATCAAATGCAACAGGATATTGAAGCAAAGAAAAAACAGGTCGCATTGTTTGAGAATAACATCTTAGCAGCTTTGCGAAAAAATTATCAAAGCAACTTGCTGGCTTATGAACAAAACACGGAAGAACTGTTTGAGTTGTATGATGCATGGGAAACATTGAACAATACACAACTTGAATATCTTAATCAACTGCAACAGCTTTTAAGCATGCAGGTTGAGTTGGAAAAATTGTTGGAGATAAAATAAAGTGAAATGAAAAAAACATTTTGGATATACATTATTCTTTTAGCTGTTTTAACTTCTCTTATTCAGGCATGTAACGGCAAAGGAAATAAGCAAGCGGCAACATCCGCTTCCTCACAAGATTTATATACATGTTCTATGCATCCGCAAGTATTAGAACATCATCCGGGTAATTGCCCTATCTGTGGCATGAAACTGATTAAAAAAAATGCAACTCCGTCAGCATTAAACAATATAGACTTAGAAACTTTATTAAAACCAACCAATGAGTTTGTTGTATCATCACTTCCGGTTACAACACCGCAACAGGAAAATATTTCTGTTCCTGTGAAGGCTTATGGCGTAATTGAATCTGATACAAGAGCCGCAGGATCTGTTTCCGCAAATGTTTCAGGTCGTATTGAAAAATTGTATTTGCGTTACCGTTTTCAAAAAATAGAAGCAGGACAAAAAGTTGCAGAAATATATTCTCCCGAATTATTAACTGCACAGGAAAATTTAATATTCCTTTTAAAGAATGATGCTGATAATATTTCTTTTATTAATGCAGCTAAACAAAAATTATTATTGCTTGGCATGAGTTTAAACGAACTGAATAAAGTAATAGAAGCAGGAAAACCAATGTATAGCGTAAGTATTTACAGCAATTATTCCGGTCATGTGCACGATGCAGGTATGAACCCAAATATAAATGCAAGCGAAATGAGTAATGATGCTCCGGTTACACAAGAATTATCATTAAAAGAAGGCATGTATGTAAGCAAAGGGCAAACGCTGTTTATGATTATGAACCATCACCAGGCATGGGCTGCGTTGCAAATCTTTCCGAACGAACAAGCAGTTATAAAGAAAGGTGAGTCCGTGCAAATCATTCCTGAAACTGATACCACTGCTATCATCAACGGAACGATTGATTTCATCGAACCATTCTTTCGCAACAATAGTAAGTCACTTACTGCAAGAGTTTATTTTCATAATATGGATATGCTTATTATTGGCAGTCAGGTTACTGCAAAAATTTATACGGAAAGCAAACAAGGGTTGTGGTTACCGCAATCAGCAGTATTAGCATTAGGCTTGAATGAAGTAGCATTCATCAAATCAGACGGGGGATTTATAGCACATAAAATAAAAACAGGTATTCATACAGATAATAAAGTGCAAATACTTTCAGGCTTAAATATTACTGATACGGTTGCAATAAATGCGCAGTTTTTAATAGATAGTGAAAGCTTTATCAAAACAGCATCAAAATAAATTATTATGAACAAGAATTTTTGGAGTAAATATTTTGAATCCAACAAACGTATCTCATCGCATCGTTCCTTCCACCTAAGGCGGACTCTTGTACTGATGATACTTGGCGGCACTTTGCTTACAACTTTCATTTTACCTTCCTGCAAGGAACAAAAAAAACAGGCGGTTGCTACAACAGATAAAGACGTTTACTACACCTGCAGTATGCATCCGAAGGTACATGCAGAACATCCGGGTAACTGCCCTATATGCGGTATGAAACTGATAGCAGTTGCTAAAACAAGTGTAAGTACCGGCAAAGCAATGCAAATCCATTTAAACGCAGAGCAAATCAGGTTGGGAAATATTCAGACTGATACAATAGGTAAAGAAAGCATTGGTGATAAATTGATTCTGACTGGCACATTAAACTTTAATCAAAATAATCTTTCATCAATAAGTGCAAGAGTAGAGGGCAGAGTTGATAAACTATATTTCAAAACTATTGGCGATTATGTTGCAAAGGGTGCTAAGCTATATGATTTATACAGCGAGCAACTTAACAACGCCAAACAGGAATATATAACAGCAATAGAGCAGGAAAATACAATTGGTAATTCACTTATTAATTATGGGGCTTTAGTTGAAAGTGCAAAGAATAAATTATTGTTATGGGGAATGACCACCGAACAAATTAACCAGCTTGCACAAAGCAAACAGGTATCCCCGCTTACTACGTTTTACAGCACTAAAGCCGGATATATCACTTCATTAAATGTAAACGAAGAGGATTATGTAATGGAAGGCGGCAGCGTAGTAGAGCTTGCGAATTTATCAACGCTTTGGGCAGAAGCACAGGTTTATACAACACAAATGTCTTTTATCAGTGAAAGCGAAAATGTTTCAGTTCAAATTCCTGATTTAAACCAAACATTAAACGGTACGATTGATTTTACAAATCCTGAAATAAATCCTGACACTCGAATAAATCTTGTGCGTGTTACAATCCCGAATACAAACAATCAATTACATCCGGGAATGCCTGCATACATAATTATCAATAATAAACAACATAGCTCTCTTACCTTACCTGCAGATGCTGTATTAAAAGACAGCAAGGGTGCAACAGTTTGGGTGCAAACAAAGCCTGGAGTCTATGAAATAAGAATGGTTAAAACAGGTATATCTCAAAACGATGTAATTGAAATTACGTCAGGTTTAATTGCTGGTGATGTTGTTGTAACAAGCGGAGCTTATCTGATAAACAGTGAATATATTTTTGAACATGGCGCTAACCCCATGGCGGGAATGAAAATGTAGATAGAGATTATGCGATTAGCTCAGCTATATTAATTCTAACTGATCACTTTATAACATTGAAATTTATCAGCATCATTAAACTAAGCATTAGTTTCGCTTCCGCTTAAATGCAGGCATTCACAATGGAATCAACCGGACGGTCTTACCGAAAAAAAGTTTTAATCCTTATCGCTGCAATTGGAGTTTTCAGATTGATCATCGCTTTCACTGTGCAGTTAGGCAACGATGAATCTTATTACTGGTTATACAGCCAGCATCTCAAATCAAATTATTTTGATCATCCGCCCATGAT
>JBDTLW010000175.1:0-5456 GCA_039934575.1 Parafilimonas sp.
AGGTCCTGTGCAATCCCCTTTCATCATTAACTGGTTTTGAATATATACACCATCGCTGGTTGTATAACCAACTTTCTTCCCGGCGGTTTTACAGATATGCGCCGTTAATCTTGTTGTAGTTGTTTTGCCATTTGTTCCGGTGATGGCGATGATGGGGATTCTGCCTGTACTTCCTCTTGGAAACAACATATCAATTACAGGTTCTGCAGCATTGCGTGCAAGCCCTTCTGATGGTTCTACATGCATACGAAAACCAGGTGCAGCATTTACTTCGAGAATGGCGCCGCCGTTTTCTGTAACAGGCGCTTTAAGATCAGGCGCCATAATATCAATACCGCAAATATCAAGTCCGATGATACGTGCAATTCTTTCAGCCATAAAAATATTTACCGGATGCATTTCATCAGTAACATCTGTAGATGTGCCACCCGTTGAAAGATTTGCAGTTGGCTTTACTAAAACAAGTTCCTTTTTTGCAGGCACAGTTTCTAAACTATATCCTTTTTCATCCAGCATTTTTTGCGTGAACTGATCAATGGTTATTTGCGTTAAAACTTTTTCATGTCCATAACCGCGGCGCGGATCTTTATTGGTTTCATCAATCAGCCATTGAATGGTATGTTCGCCATCACCAACCACGCTTGCAGGTGTTCTTAATGCGGCGCAAATAAATTTATAGTTGATGACGAGGACGCGAAAATCAAATCCGACAATATATTTTTCAACAATAGCGCTGCGGCCATATTTCTGTGCAGCTTCCAATGCTTTTACAGCCTGCTCATACGTAGTGATGTTTGTTGTATTTCCTTTGCCATGATTACCATCAATTGGTTTTATTACCAACGGATAGCCGAACCTGTTAATGGCATCTTTTAATCCTTCTGCATCACGTACAACAGTTCCTTTTGGCACAGGGATTTGTGCAGCATCCAATAAATTTTTTGTTTCTTCTTTATCTCCGGCAATATCAACAGCAATGGTTGATGTTGTACTTGCAATAGTTGCTCTTATTCTTTTCTGATGCGCTCCATATCCCAACTGCACAAGGCTTTGCTTATTCAATCTTATAAAAGGTATTCCGCGTTTTACTGCTTCCTCTACAATAGAACCTGTAGATGGACCAAGTCTTGTATCTTCTCTTATCTCACGCAGCCGCTGAATATCTTCTTCAAGATTATATTCTTTTGCATCAACCAATGCCTGCGCAATACGCACCGATGCTTTTGCAGCATACACACCTGCATCTTCTTCCATATAATCAAACACAACAAAATATTCGCCTTCTGCACCAGTACCACGTGTACGGCCAAAACCGCAATCCATGCCGGCCAGTGTTTGTAATTCCAAAGCAATATGTTCAATTACATGCCCCATCCATGTTCCCTCTTTTACACGGCTAAAAAAACCACCGGGACCATCTTCGCTGCAACGATGCTCATATAAAGTGGGCATGAGTGTTTGCATACGTTCTAAAAATCCATCTATCAAATTTGTTGGGCGTTGCTCCATCTCTTCAAGATCAAGTTTCATCTGAATGAGTTTTGGACGGCGAACGCTCCAGTAATTTGGTCCTCTTAAAATTTTTATTTCAATAACTTTCATAAGCTGCTAATTAATTTTTTGATTTTTAAACATGAGAATACAGGGCTTTTGTAAAACCCTAAATTAAGAAAGGGCTGATAAAAATCAAATATTAAATAACCTTACCTTTTTTACAGATAAAAAGTATATATCAGTTTGCAGAAAATTATAAAAATGAAATCAGTTTTTACTGAAGGTTGGATCTGTCAATGAAGTCTTTCTTACATCAATTACATAGATTCTTGACCATTTATCATGCCATGGATGACCGCCAAATGCGCTCAGTTTATCAAATGGTACAGCACTGGTTGTTCCATATTGCAGCAGTTTGGTTTTGACTTTTAAAAATAAAAAGACTTTCTATTTAATAATCTTATTGATCTTATTTGCATTCTCAATCAACTCAGTTAAGAAGGCTACATTTTCTTTTTCAAGACTTGCTTTAAATTTTCTAAGCTGGGTTATGTGTTCGTTTAAAACATCCAAAACATTTTCCCTGTTTTGCATAAACACAGGAACCCACATGGAGGCAGCACTTTTTGCAAGACGCACCGTGCTTTCAAATCCACCGCCTGATAAATCAAATATGGCTTCTTCTTCTTTTTCTTTTTCCAACACCGTATTTGCCAAAGCGAATGAAGTAATATGTGAGATATGGCTTACATACGCAGCATGAACATCATGGGCTTCCGCATTCATATACACGATGCTCATGCCAAGCTGCTTATAAATATTTTCAACAATTTTTACAGCTTCCTCATCTGATTTTTCTTTATTACAGATAACACAGCCTCTGCCTGCAAAAGCATCATGAATAGCAGCTTCAGGACCACTATATTCCGTTCCCCACATAGGGTGCGTTGATACAAATCTTTTACGCATGGGATGCGAATCAATGGCAAGTTCTAATGCATATTTTGTAGAGCCGGCATCAGCAACGATCTGTTTATTATTTATTAAATTCAATACCTGCAATACAACAGGAATGGTTGCATCAACCGGAATGGCAATATAGATAAAATCGCTTTTTTGCACAGCTTCATGCAAAGGCAAAGCTTCATCAATTAATCCAAGTTCAAGGGCTCTCTTTTCACTTGCTTTTGTGCGGCTTACACCAATAATATGTTTGGCGAGATCTTTATCTTTTAATGATAATGCAAACGAGCCGCTTATTAAACCTACACCTACAATGGTTACTGTATTAAATCCCCCCGCCCTGAAGGGAGCTTTGGAATCTTGCTGATTAATTTCGTCTGTCATAAAAAATGTATCTGCTTTATTTTTAAAATTTTAATGCTTCATAACTTCCCTTTACGCGGGTTTGCTATAACTCCCTTTAGGGTTGGGGTTTTATTCTTTCAATTGCTTCCTGTATTTTTTCTTCTGTTGCACACAAACTTATTCTTATATATTTTTCACCGCAACTGCCAAAAATTGTACCGGGCGTTACAAACACGTTTTTGTTATATAAAATTTCATCAGTTAAAGAATATGCATCCTTATATTTTGATGGAATTTTAGCCCACATAAATAAACCGCTTTGCTGCTTTGAATAATGGCATTGCAGTGCATCAAGTAATTCATACACCTTATCTCTTCTTTTTTTATACACTGCATTTACGGTATCGTACCATTCTTTATTTAATGATAAGGCTTTTGCAGCAGCAAGCTGGAGAGGTAAAAACATGCCGCTATCCATATTACTTTTAAATCGCAACACTTCATTTATTCTTTCTTTTGCGCCACAAAGAACGCCAACCCGCCAGCCGGCCATGTCATGTGATTTACTTAGCGAATTTAATTCAAGCGCAACATCTTTTGCTCCATCAATACTTAGTATGCTTTCGGGTTTATCATTTAAAATAAAGCTGTATGGATTATCATGGCAAATAAGAATGTCATGCTTTTTACCAAAGGCAATTAATTGTTCAAATATCTTTTTTGATGCACAATGACCAGTTGGCATTTGCGGATAATTTATCCAAAGACCTTTAATGCCTTTCAGTGGAAATTTTGAGCCTTCATGAATTAAATTTTCCAACTGCACGTAATCAGGTTCATAATTATTTTCTTCTTTCAGATCATAATATAGCGGTGTAGCACCTGAAAGTTTTACGGCACTGGCATACGTTGGATAACCCGGATTGGGAACTAAAACAGCATCGTTATTTTCAAAATATGTCATGCAAATATGCATGATGCCTTCTTTGCTTCCTATCAATGGCAAAATTTCTGTGTCAGCATTTAAATCAACATTATACCATTGCTTATACCAGTTTGCAAAAGCATTACGCAGAACAGGTGAGCCCTTATAACTTTGGTATCCGTGCACATTTGGCTTTGCGCTTTCTTCCTGCAAAACTTTTATTACATCCGGATGAGGAGGCATATCAGGGCTGCCTATACCAAGATTAATAATATTTTTTCCCTGTTTATTCAGCTCATCAATTTCCCTTAATTTTTGAGAAAAATAATATTCGGTTACACTTGCCAATCGTTTTGCAGTTGCTATCATAAAACTTATTTCAGATTTCCATTTTTATATATACCATAAATTTTTAAATATGCAGTAATAGGTTTCATTTTTTCAATCAGCTTTTCAAACTGAGATAAGTTTTTAAATTCAAGATCTGCATGAAAGCTATATTTAAAATTACTGCCCGGGATAGGAAAGCTCTGCAGTTTACTTAAATTTATATCAGCCTCTGCAATTTTTGTAAGCACTTTTGCAAGGCTGCCTTTTGAATGATCTGTATGAAAATTTACAGAAGCTTTATTAGCTTTTTCAACAGCTTGCGCCTGGTTATTATGCTGCAGCATCAAAAATCTCGTATAATTATTTTTCATTGTATGGATGTTGGAAGCAATAATTTTTAAATCAAATAATTCTGCAGCTAATTTGCTTGCTATGGCGGCAATGTGTTTGCTTTTATGCTGATGAATATGCTTTGCACTTAAGGCTGTATCTTCTGTTTCCAAAAGTTTCCAGCTATGTTTTTCAAGATAATCAAAACATTGTTGCAATGCCATTGGATGAGATTGAACTTCCCTTATATCTTCCAGCTCCACTTCTTTATTTACAAGCAGGTTTTGGTCAATCTGTAAATAGATCTCACCAATAATTGTAAGATCACTTTTTTGTAACAGATTATAATTTGGAAGAATGCTGCCGGCTATAGAATTTTCAATTGCCATAACGCCTTTTACATCATTTTCAAGGGAAGATGTTTTTTTAATAAGCTCATTAAATGTAGCGCATGGAGCAACTTCAATATTTTTCCCAAAGAATTTTAAAGCAGCCATTTGGTGAAAGCTTCCTTCATAACCCTGTATGTAAATCTTGCTCATATATATAAAAAAATCCCGGCGTTTTACCGGGATCATTTGTAATGTTTTATGAAACACACGTATTACCCGGCATTTTTTTCAAAGAAAAAATAATAATAAAAGGCGTATGTGTTTGTTTTCTTCATCAGGCATCAAAAATAATCTGTAGTTACAACTAAAAAAATTTTTTTATGCGATGAATATAAACGCGCTAATGTTTTCAAGAAAAAAGCCCTTCCGTGGAAACGGAACGGCCTCTAACGATTGCTTGCCATATGAAAAAAGTTTAACTAAACATCCGACGCAAGCTGCCACCTCAAAATCAAACTCACGGTTTAGAACATTAATTACTTGTGTGTAGTATCCGTCATCATAGATGAACTATCAGGAGCCATCATAGATGTATCTGCAGGAGCCATCATAGATGTATCTGCAGGTGCAACCATAGCTGTATCAGTAGTTGTAGATGAATCTGAACTGCTGTTACAAGCAGCGAAAGCGCCGATAGCTAAAACGATTAATAGCTTTTTCATTTTTTTTGTGTTTTT
>JBDTLW010000176.1:0-5443 GCA_039934575.1 Parafilimonas sp.
TCGGGATGGCAATTAAAAAACAAAAACTACACACATGAAACTTACATCCAAAATATTACTTGCGCTGCTCATCATATTAATCGGCGGAGTGCTTTCATCAAATATTATTTTGAAAAAAGAATATGATAAAATTGACAAATCAGATATCTACTGGACATATGAAAAAGTATTGCAACAACCATTCAAATATTTAAAAATAACCGGTGGAAATGGCACCAGGATTGCGTTTGAGCAAAGCTCTAAATATTCTGTCCGTATTCTGCAGGAATGGAAAAGATACCATAACGGCGAAATAAAAGCGCATGTAAATAATGATACGCTATATATCAATTTTGATTTTGTGCCAGCCAATTCTTATGAGAAATTTTGGATGCAAGGCATAACCGCCGTACGTATTTTTTCACCTGAACTATTATCATTTGACGGGTTTAATACCAACTTTGAAATGTTTAAGCTTAAACAAAAAAGCATGAACGTAAATATTGCAGGCAAATCAGGTTTTGAAGTGGAAAGCATGATACCTGCAATGGATTCAATTAATGTTTATCAAATGGATTCTTCGCAAGTAGTATTTGAAATGTCACCTGATTATACATCTGATAAAACAAACGAAAAGAAGGAATCGGTAATAGGGGATAAAAACACGGGCAATTTAATTTTTTACGAACCCCCGGAACAAAAAATTAAGAGCGATGAAGCAATGACTATTAATTCAGTAAATGCAAACATCAAAGGTTATTCAATACTTGATCTTGGACATGCGCAGATACAATCTTTAAAATTAAACATCGCAGATAGCTCAGCTATTATTCTTTCAGGTGGCGCGTTGAAACAAGTAAGCAAAGCAGCGTTACCTTAATTGTTTATTTTTTTTCTCAGGCTAAACCTGGCTATAACAAATACTGCTAAAATCACTATCCATGAAATAAACGGAATAGCGAGAAATATAAAAGCAGGCTTTGAATTTGAAAGCATTATTATACCACTATAAAAAAGAAAAGAAACCAGACTTAAAAATATCATTACACTATAGAACAAAACCTGTGCTGATGCTGACCAATATTTTAAACGGTTATAAAGAAATAAAAACATCAGGTAAGGTGAAGAAACCCAAACAAGAAAAAGTAATCGTAAAAGAATGGAATCATTATTACGACCGGCAGTATAAGTAAAATAGAATGAAATTACCATTCCCAATAAGGCCAGTACTAACGAAATGGTTCTAAGAAATTTAAGTTTATAATTTTGTATTGAAGCCATTTTGAAATAACATATCTATTTATACATACAACTCTGCTTTAAACCTTTTTGCAAGCAGACCTGTTGCCAAAGATGTATCTATATCAGCAACTATAATTCCTGCTTCGCCATAGTTTTGATGCGCAATACAATTTCCATCAGGTGCAATTAATGAAGTGGCAGATTCCTGGAATTTGGTTGCATAGTTTATGCTGGCAAAATAAATTGTGTTTTCAATGGCGCGCATTATCATTGCTTTTTCATAATAAGGATTGTTTTTATTTCCCCATTCTGTAAGCTGAATTCCATCAACATTACTGCCTGCATAGTGCGGATGAAAAACAATAGATGCACCATTTCTTGCAGCCCATCGTACGGATTCAGGATAACGGAAACCTTCATGGCAAATAGTGATGCCAAACTTTACATTGTTTACTTCAAAGATTTTTCTTTCAGTGCCGGCAATCCATACATTATCTTCTGTTGGGTCGAGCTGATTTTTTGATTGATAACCTAACACTTCTCCTTTATTTGAAATAACAAACGCAACATTTAGCATGCCTTCATGAACAAACCAATCCATCGGTAAAATAATTGCTATCGAATTTTCTTTGGCGATAGTACAAGCTTTTTGCAAAGCATCTTGCATATTCTCCGGCGTTGATTTTTCTGTTTTAAATTCTGTTGTTGGATAACCCGGAATGTATGTTTCAGGAAAACAAATTATTTTTGCTTTTTGTTCTGCTGCATCTTTTACCAATATTTCTAATTGTAATAAACATTCATTAATGGAAGGTGAAAATGTTGGAGAAGCTAATGCGATTTTCATGTGTTTATTTTTCGTTTTTTTTATTTGTCACATGGAATTCGCCAAATAAATATTCTCAGTTGATTTGAACCTTATTCTTATGGCTCATTTCATGTGATTATTAATTGCAGTTTATTCATAATTTTTATTCGCCCATTTAATTGCAGGTTCCATCCATTCAGGCAAAGGTTTATATAAAAATCCATGCTTTAATCCAGTGTTTAATTCTATCTCTTTGTAATGCGGAATTGATTGCTTTGAGCTTTGTTTAAAGTTTAAACATGAATGCCCGATGTAATCACTTTTCTCATAGATAGATAAAATGTTTCCACAAAATTGTATTTCAGGAAAACGTTTTAAAATATCATCATTGCATCCCGCAAGCAATACAAAATTCACGTCCTTATTTTTAAGGTAAGATGAAATAAGCATTGAAATAATGGCGCCTTTTGATGCACCGACTACAGTTATATCATTTGGCTGAACGCCTTTACTAATTAAGCTGTCAATTTGGTTTACAATTTTATGTGCATACTCAGAAGGGTCAGTATTTTTTTGCCGCACCTCACTAAGCACAGTAAAGTTTGCTTTGCGAAAAGCATTTAAGATGTCTTCATATTGATACGCTCCAAAACCATTGATTGTATCAACGGCATTCGCGCCCTGTTCTTCTACTATCTGTCCATGTAGATAAAAAAGATAATGCTGTCCAAATATTGTAGTGGTAGACATAGCTATTAAAATAAAAATTATTAATGATTTCATTGTACAATTTATTCATAATAATGATTGTTTTCCAATGAAATTATAAATATTTCACTTTAAATCCGCTCTCACCAGCTAACGCATCAAACTCATCATCGCCAGTTATCAATGTTGCTTTTCGTTTTATAGTAAGTGCAGCAGCAAAAGCATCAGCATAAGAAATGGAATATTTTGCTTTCAGTTTCGCAGCAGCTAATGTAAATTCCAAATCTGCATCAATAATATGAATAGGAAATTGCAGCATGGCTTTCCAGACAGTTTCTGCTTTAGCTGCACCATCTTTTCTTGAAGACATATAATAAACTTCGCCTGCGTTAATACAGGTAAGATATAATTCATGCTTATCCGCAGCGGCATCATTTAATAATTGTTCAACCTTTTCACCACCTTTTTCATTTCTAAAAAAAGCAAGCAAGGCATAACTGTCTAATACATAATGCGCCATTATTGTTTTACTTTTTTAGATTTAACCGGTACACGCAATTTTCTTTCTTCTAATTTCTTTTCTTCAGTTTTTAGCTGCCGTATTTCTTCTTTTAAATTTCCGGTTGTTTTTAACACTCCCATGAAGGATTTAAAATAATGTTCATTCATCGGTCGTATTACTACTCCGTTTTCAGTTTCTTCAAAAATTATTTTAACGCCGGATTTTATTCCATATTTATTTCTAATACGCTTAGGAATCAGCAATTGTCCTTTTACAGTTAATACAGATGTTTCCATTTTTTATAATTATGCTACAAATGTATAAAAGTATTACTAAATAAAAAAGTAATACTTATTAATAAAACAGGAATTGTCGGCGAATAGTTTATTTGTTGTATAAATATTCATGAATTCACTGGCTGCCGGATAGAAATGGAAAGCCCGTGAAGATTTGTGCGCTGGCTTTATGCCGGACTTATCTCGTTTATATTTTGTTTTTTTATTTGTCTCGATGAATGCTTCGCGTTTGTAATGGATAGCCGGAACAACTGCTGATAGATGTTCTGCTGCTGACAGCCCCAAATAGTTTATAAAATCTGTTGTATATTTTTCTTCTTATAAATCATCCTGATAAATGTTGGCAATACAACCAACAACAAAGGCAATGCAATTATAAAACCACCAATAACAGCAATGGCTAAAGGCTGATGCATTTGCGCGCCGGTGCCGATGCCCAATGCAATTGGCATTAATGCTATGATAGCGCCAAGAGCCGTCATAAGTTTGGGACGAAGACGGGTGGAGATGGCATAGATAACGGCTTTATCTGCATCATTACTTTCAAGAAAATTTTCTCTGAATTGAAGAAAAGTAAAAATGGAATTTTCACCAATAATACCAATGATCATAATGATGCCGGTATAGCTGCCAACATTTAATTCGGTGCCGGTAATATATAATCCTAAAAAACTTCCGGCAGCGCCAAGAATGGCAATAAATAAAATAGCGAAAGCAATTAAATAATCTTTAAACAAAAATAATATCACACCAAATACAAGCAATGCGCCGGTTATAAGAATCAATAATAATTCATTAAAAGATTGTTGCTGATTTGCATAATCGCCACCATAAACAATGGTATAACCTGCTGGCAAATTTACCTTAGCAGCAACTTGTTTTTTTATATCCTGCACGGTGCTGCCAAGGTCTCTGTTTTCCAATCTTGCAGACACTACACCCATTGATTGCATGTCTTGTCTTTGTATCTCCGCAGCGCCCGGGTTTAACTGAATATTTACAAGTGAACCGATTGGTTTTAATTGTCCATTTGGTAAAAATATTTGCAGTTGTTTTATGTCATCAATAGTTAATGTTCTGTTGCCCGGATACACCATTCTGATAGCGCTCATTTGATTTTTATCAAACACATTACCCACCACATTTCCTTCGAGCGCTGTTTGTAATTGATACTGCAGGTTAGTTGGTGTAATGCCATACTGCTGCAGGTTTACATTGTTAGGATCAATATTGATAGATGGACCTGCGATAGTAATGCCATCAAAAACATCTGCTGCGCCTTGAACATTTTCAACTACTGATGAAACCTGTTGCGAGAGCTGTTGCAATACATTTTGGTCAGTACCAAAAATTTTTATTTCTATTGGCTGAACAGATGTCGTCAGATCGCCAAGCATATCACTAATTACCTGTCCAAAATCAATACGCAAGGCAGGCTGCGTGCTTTCAATTTGTGCGCGTAAATCGTTGATGACTTCGTCCGTTGATTTCGTACGATTTTTTTTCAGTTGGATTAAATAGTCTCCATAGTTTGGTTCTGTAATAAAGAAACCCATTTGTGTTCCGGTTCTTCTTGAATATGCTTCAACATCAGGGTCTTTTACAATTATCTTTTCTACCTGTTGCAGCATTCTGTCTGTTTCTTCTAAAGAAGTACCTGGTGGTGAAGCATAATCCAGCACAATACTTCCTTCATCCATCTGCGGCAAAAACCCTGTTGGCAATTTTGGAAATATAAATATGACAGCAGCAATTAATATCGCCATAAAAATATAGCTGATGTATGAATTGCGAATAAAGAAGGCAACCCAATTTTGTTTTTTTACAGCATGAGTTTTAAGCGTTGAACTTTTAGATTTAAGTGTTGAGTTTTTTGAGAACAATAAATAAATAACCGGAAGCAACAAC
>JBDTLW010000177.1:0-5442 GCA_039934575.1 Parafilimonas sp.
ATCACCTGATGCAGTGCTTGTAAAAACGCGTCCCTGGTAACCTGGAGAGAGTAAAATTTTTGCACCATCATTTTGCAGCTCGATAATATTACCGGCATGTTTTTTTAAGAAAGCCGCATCATAACCATAAGTTCCTTTTGCAAAGCCAGTATCGCGAAGTGTAATCATTGTGTTTTGGTTTGCGCCGGGATTATTATTGCAGGCAATTGCAAACAGCAAGAAAACTAAGGAAGTTAATTTTATTTTCCGCATTTAAAATATTTTTATATATGTTTTATTCCATTTAATTAGGTTAGTCATTTCATATATTAGTTTTCTCAAAACGCTGTTGTATATTTTTTTATTGATACTAAGCATTTGATGATCGTATTTTTATGGAGAACGCGTAATTAAAAAATACTGTTTCAGATAAATCAAATTGCCCAATCTGATGTTCAGAAGATGATTTGTCTCTATAATAAACTTTATAGCTTCCGTGTTTCAAGTGTCCAATATTAACAGCTTTACAATTGCAGTTTATATTGTTTGAATTCGAGATACCAATTAAAACTGTCAAATAGATTTTATTTTCAGTGATATCTACTTTAATTTTTGTGCAGGATAAGGCGGAGTAGATTAGCGTTGGTTTAACGGTTATAGAATCTGTTCCTGAAACATTACAAATTACAGGCAAATAAAAGCCATCTTGAGTTTCTAAAGGTGTTTGTGTTTTTATTCCTCCGACTTTTTGAATAAAATCCCAATCAGCAGTTTTGTGCATTATTGCATCATAAAATATATAAATTCCAGCAGCCAAAAGAGGTAATACAATAAGTGTTATTCTTAAATTTCTTTTCATCAACAATGTTGTTTACTGTCGGTAAACTAATTATTATAATTTACAAAGATATTCCTCTCTTCCACGGGATAAAATCATCGTGTAATGTTGCTTCTGCTTTTGCTAAAACATTTCCATTCGCCACATCAATTATATAATTTAAAATTCTTTCACCTGCTTCTTCAATCGTTTCATTGCCTTCAATAATTGTTCCTGTATCAATATCAATTATATCATTCATTTTATTGAATAATGTTGTGTTGGTTGATAATTTTAAAACAGGTGAAATCGGATTTCCTGTTGGTGTTCCCAATCCTGTTGTAAATAAAACTATAGTTGCGCCTGAACCAACTTCTGCTGTTGTTGATTCCACATCACTACCCGGCGTGCATAATAAATTTAAACCCGACTTTGAGATTTTTTCAGGATAATCCAATACATCTGCAACAGGAGATGTGCCTCCTTTTTTTGCTGCGCCGGCAGATTTTATTGCATCAGTAATCAATCCGTCTTTTATATTTCCCGGCGAAGGATTTGCATAAAAACCGGAACCAACTTCCGTTGCACGTTTGTTATAAGTTGTCATTAACTGCATAAACTTTTCTGCAGTTACATCATTAATACAACGGTCACTTAACTCCTGTTCAACGCCGCATAATTCAGGAAATTCTGAAAGCACAACTGAACCGCCTAACGCAACCAACAGATCAGAAGTATAACCAATGGCAGGATTTGCAGAAATGCCCGAAAAACCATCAGAGCCGCCGCATTCCAAACCAATGCATAATTTGTTTAATGCTGCAGGTTTGCGTTCAAGATCATTTGCCTCCACCAAAGCTGTAAATGTTTTTTTAATGGCTTCGTTGAGCAGGGTATTTTCATTACCAATTTTCTGTTGCTCTAATAAAAATAATGGCTTGGAAAAATTTGCATCACGCTTTTCAATTTCTTCTTTTAATAAAGCAATCTGTGCATTCTGACAACCTAAACTTAATACAGTTGCACCGGCAACATTTGCGTGTGTAATATAACCTGCAAGCAAGCCGCATAAAGATCTTGCATCATCCCTTGTGCCGCCGCAACCCAATGTATGTTTCAAAAATTTTATGCCATCAATATTTGGGAAAATTTTTTCATTCTTCAGCACAAATTCATCTTCATCTGCAAACATCATTTCATACTCTGTCTTTCCTGATTTATAGTCACGTATCATTTGATGAACCATTGCTTCATACGGTGATTCTTTTGGTGCATAGCCGAGCGCTTTCATAAATGCTTCCTGCAAAACATCTACATTTTTATTCTCACAAAAAACCATTGGAATTACAAGCCAATAATTTCTTGTTCCCACACTTCCATCTGCACGATGAAAGCCATTAAATGTTTTGTTTTGATATTTTGAAACATCAGGTTTATGCCAATTTGTATGTCTTTCTTTTAAGCTATAACTGTTTGATGCATGCTGAATATTTTGTGTTGATATTAATCCGCCCTGCGGAATAAATTTTGTTGCCTTTCCCACCAATACACCATACATAATTATTGAATCACCTTCATTAAAATCCTGCAACGCAAATTTGTGCTTGGCAGCAATATTTTCCTGTAACACAAGCGCAGCAAAGCTTTCAGCGCTTACCTGTTCGCCTTTATATAAAACAGTAAGCGCAACGGCAACGTTATCTTTCTGATGAATTTTTAAAACTTTTGTTTGCATGATTACAATTATTAATCAATTTTATTTTTTGTGTATTCACCATTTATCATTCGTACAATATTCAACGAATTTTTGTCTTGCAATTCAGCCGGCAAAAATGAATCAGCAAAATTCTGATAACAAACCGGTCTTGTAAAACGATAAATTGCTGTGGTACCAACGGAAGTAAATTTACTGTCTGTTGTTGCAGGATAGGGTCCGCCGTGCATCATGGCATCAGTAACTTCCACTCCGGTTGGCACACCATTAATAATTATTCTTCCAGCTTTTAATTCAAGATAATTTATCAGTTCACTATAATCTGAAATATCATTTTCAGTTCCCCAGATTGTTATGGTTAATTGTCCTTTTAATGATGCTGCTATCTTCATTAATTCATCTTTATCTTTTGCTTGTACATGCAAACTAAACGGTCCAAAAACTTCTTCATGCAAATCATTATCTGTCATAAAAATTTCTGCTGAGGCAGTAAACATATTTGGCTCGGCTGCATTTTTATTTTCTGATAAACTTCCTTTTTTATTAAACGTTACTTCATTTATTTCTGAAACCTTTTTTAGATTTTGCTGATAAGAATTATAGATAGAATCAGTAAGCATAATTTCTCCGGTTGCACTTGCTATGGATGAGGCAAAAATTGTTTGAAAATTTTCAGCATCTGCATTTTTATTTGCAATGATTACACCAGGGTTTGTACAAAACTGTCCTGCACTTAGCAGGTTTGAAGCTGCAAGCGATTTTGCAATTTCTTCACCGCGTTGCTGTAATATTTCGGGAAGAATAAAAACAGGATTTGTGCTGCCCATTTCTGCATAAACAGGAATAGGTTCTTCGCGTTTTGCTGCCACATCATAAATAGACCTGCCTGCTTTAAATGAACCGGTAAATGCAACAGCTTTTATTAATGGATGCTGAACAAGATATGTTGCAGGTTCCACAGAAGTGGCTTGCATCATAGAAAAAATTCCATTCGGCATGTTTGTTTTTTGTGCAGCATCAATTATAATTTGTGCAACCATTTCTGATAATGAAGGATGCCCCGGATGCGCTTTGTAAACAACCGTGCAACCAGCAGCCAATGCAGAAATAGTATCGCCGCCGGCAGTTGAAAATGCAAAGGGAAAATTGCTTGCACCAAACACTGCAATTACACCAATCGGTTTTTGTATCTGACGCAAATCAGGCTTAGGCAAAGGTGTACGTTGCGGTTGCGCTGTATCAATAATTGCTTTTACCCAACTGCCTTCTTTTAATAGTTTGACAAATAATTTTATTTGATTGATGGTGCGGTTTATTTCGCCATTTAATCTTCCTTCTGCAAGATGTGTTTCCTGCATGGCGGTTTCAAGAAGCAATGCTCTTTTAGCTTCTATACCTGCTGCAATTTCTTCAAGAAAATTTGCTTTTGCATTGCCTGAAAAATTTCTAAATACAAGAAATGCGTTATAAGCTTTTTGTACAGCCTTATTTATTTCTTCAGTTGTTGCCTCATGAATTTTTCTATTGACTGGTGATTGATTGTTAAGCGTTGTTGCCTGCATCTTGAAATTATTTTAACAAAGAATAAAAGTAACTATAATACAAAAAATAATTGGTTCGTAAATTCTGATAGTATTTTAGCGCCTGAAATTAATCTCTTGCCGGACAATGTACAAACTGTTAAGTATTTTAATTCAGGCAGGAAATATAAAAATTAATTTTGCATAACAACGTGTAATGAAAAAATTTCTGGTCATATTGTTTTTTATAAGTCATTATAGTTTTGGTCAACAGCCTTTGCAGCTTGATGATGCCATAAATATTGCGCTTAAAAACAGTTATGATATTGAAGTGGCAAAGAATAATGTGCAGATAAACTCAATTAATAACAGCTATGGCGTTGCAGGCGGATTGCCATTGGTTACAGGAAGTTTATCAGACAGAGAGCAGATAACAAATGTAAATCAGAAACTGAGTGACGGAGAACATATAAACCGCAGTGGCGCTACAGGTAATAATACTGCCGGAAGTGTAACAGGCAGCATTCTTTTATATAATGGCATGCGCGTGGTTGCAACAAAACACAGACTTGAAGAACTGGAAAAACAAAACCAGGAATATTTGAATGCAACTATTGAAAATACTATTGCAACAGTAATGACACAATATTATGATGTGGTGCGGCAACAAAGTTATATGCACACATTGGACACTTCAATTGCGGTAGCACAACAACGGCTTGATATTGTAAAAACGCAATTGAGTGTTGGGTTGGCAAATAATGCAGACCTGTTTCAATCACAACTTGATCTGAATGCTTTAATACAACAAAAGAAAATACAGGAACTGACTATTGAACAGGCGAAAACAAGTTTGCTTACTACACTTACTTTAAAACCTGACAGCGTTATTGTAATTGAAGACAGTATTATTGTTGACTCTACATTAATGCTGGAAGATGTAATGAATAGTGTGTATCGCAGCCCTGACGTAGTTGCAGCAAGTATGCAGGTTACCATTAACCAATTGGTTGAAAAAGAAACGGCGGCACAACGCTATCCTTCTTTGTATGCAAATGCAGGTTATAATTATAACCGTTCACAGGCAGCCGCAGGTAATATTTTATTAAGTCAAAATTATGGACCTTATGTCGGGTTGAGTTTATCTGTGCCCATCTATAATGGAAGCATTTATAAACGACAGCAACAAGTAGCTGAAATAAATACAAAGAATGCGCAATTGCAGCAAAATATTTTAGTGCGGGATAATACTTCCAATGCGGTGAAGAATTATGAAACCTATCAAAAATCATTACAACAATTAGAAACACAAGGCGAAAGTTATGCGCTGGCAAAACAATTGCTTGATTTAGTGTTGATGAAATTTAAATTGCGTGTTGCTACAATTGTTGATGTAAAAAATGCGCAGGAAA
>JBDTLW010000178.1:0-5431 GCA_039934575.1 Parafilimonas sp.
ACCCAATTCTGTTTTCCATATTTTTTTTGCATTGTCACTCATTACAACAGCAAGTTCTATCCATTGATCTTTTAATTGAACAAGCTTATCTAAAAGCAGCTTTGCATATATTGAGCCGCTGGCACCGGTAATAGCTATTACGATTTTATTTTTCATTTTATTAAACAAATTTACTGCTCAAGGGTTTACATTATTGCATAGAATTTATTAGATAATAGCAGCAAAAAAAATATATGAAAAGAAAAAATTTAAAAATAAAATTGTGAAAAGTTGTTGCTTTAAAGAATTTGACTAATTTACAACCCCGTTTAAGGCGCAGTTCATTGGATTGCTTGAAAAAATGAATTGAGCATTTTTTTTAATTATTAATCGAAAACAAAAAGTTTAAAAAACCTAAAATCAATTTTGTTATGGCTGAAACGAAACCAACTGCTACAGCAGCAGCAAAGAGCATTTCATCAGTGCAACCTAAAAGATCTCGTAATTCCATTTCATGGCTTGCACCCCTATGCGCTGTTATATTAGGCTATGTAATATGGCGATATTTGATTGGCAACCCCTCTAATTTTACGCAACCTGATGCCAGTGGCGGGTTTTGGCCAGATCACCAGGGACCTAAAACTACTTTATCCCGAATGTATCTTGGAGGTATTATAGTGCCCATACTTATCGGATGTTTTTTAACTGTAATCACTTTTGTTGTTGAAAGATTCTTAACTGTATCAAAAGCTTCCGGTACGGGAAATATTGCAGAATTTGTACGCACGGTGCAATATAATCTTGCCAATAAAGATATTGATAAAGCTATCATTGCCTGCGATAAACAAAAAGGTTCTGTAGGAAATGTAATGAAAGCGGGGTTGCGCAAATACAAAGAAATGATCACCAATTCTGAATTAAGCACAGAGCAAAAAGTGCTGAACATTCAAAAAGAAGTTGAAGAAGCAACTGCATTGGAACTGCCCATGCTTGAAAAAAATCTCGTGTTCCTTTCAACCATTGCATCTATCGCTACTTTAGTTGGATTGCTTGGTACTGTTGTAGGTATGATACGCGCTTTTGCCTCACTTGGAGAGAGCGGCGGAGGCGAAGCAGCTCAAAAACTATCTCAAGGTATTGCGGAAGCTTTATATAATACTGCACTTGGTATTGGTACTTCGGCTGTAGCCATTATTATGTATAATGTATTTACTACTAAAATTGATTCAATAACATTTGGTATAGATGAATCAGGCTTTACTTTAACACAAAGTTTTGCTTCCAATTACAAATAGTTTATGGAAACACTTCTTTTACGCATCTATAAATAAACTTACATACAATGGCAAGACCGAAAATTGCAAGAAAAAGTACCATAGTAGATATGACCGCCATGTGCGATGTGGCATTTTTGCTTCTTACATTTTTTATTTTAAGCACGAAATTTAAGCCATCTGAAGCCGTTCCGGTTAATACACCTACTTCGGTAGCTAATAAAATTGCACCGGAAACCGATATTCTTTTAATATCATTGAATAAAGACGGTAAGGTTTTTCTTTCTGTTGGTGAAGGTCAAAGCGATAAAGACAAAAAGAAAGAGATGATTGAGGAAGTAAATAAAAATCATAATCTGGGATTATCTCCTGATGAAATTACTGCTTTGGTAAAAGCTCCTTTTATTGGTGTTCCTATTGCACAATTAAAACAGCAGGCACATCTTACTACAGATCAAATGACCGGAGCTAATTTACCTGGCATACCTACCCTTGACACAACAAATAATCAAATGACAGAGTGGATAAGCGCAGCAGTTACGGCCTACCAAGGAGAAAAGATGAATTTAATTTTAAAGGGTGATAATGTGGCAAAATATCCTGTATTCAAAAACATTCTTACTGCATTTAAACAGAATGATCAGTTTAAATTTCAAATGGTAACTAACCCCGTTAGTGTGCCAAAAGGAACGGATTTATACAGGGAAAATATGAGTGGTAAAACATCAGGAACATAATTCTTAAATTAAAAAGCTTAGTATATGGCAGAAATGGATACTTCGGGCGGTGGACACCAGAAAAAAGGCCCGGGCGTTAAAAAAGCAAAAAAGTTATCTACCAGGGTTGACTTAACCCCAATGGTTGATCTTGGCTTCTTATTGATTACTTTTTTCATCTTTACAACAACTATGAGCCAGCCAACAGCAATGCGCCTGGCTTTACCTGATGATAAAGTGAAACCGGAAGATCAGAATAAAATAATGCAATCCGGTGCACTTACTATTCTTTTAGGAAAAGATAATAATGTATTTTATTATGAAGGTGAGCTTGTACCAGATGGTTCAAATTTCAAAGCCTCTAATTTTAAAGATATACGCGATGAAATTATCAGGAAAAAACAACAGGCAGATACAAATCTTGTAGTTGTTATTAAACCTACTGATGAAAGTACTTACAAAAACTTTATTGATATTCTGGACGAAATGAGTATTAATGTGGTAAAGCGATATGCTGTTGTAGATATTTCACCTGTTGAAGACAGGTATGTAAAACTTACAGAAGGTGAGCCAGCGCCAGCTCAATAAATTTTTATGGAATTGAAAGTATTATGCATCTAAGAATTAAATTTTAATTGTAATGGAAGCAAATAAAATAATGAACGCTGATATTCTTGACATTCTTTTTGAAGGAAGAAATAAAGAATATGGAGCTTATGATTTACGAAAATCCTATAACAAACGAATGATAGCAGCTCTTGCCAGCATGCTCGTTGTTTGTGTTTTATTTTTTGTTGGCAATATAATAGCAAAAACTATTAGTGAAAGAGCACCAAAAAAAATGATTGTACAGGATGTGCAGTTACAAGACATTAAAGAACCTGAGAAAAAAGATCAGCCACCACCACCACCTCCGCCTCCAAAAGAACCGCCAAAGGTTGAGGTAACAAAATTTACACCTCCTAAAATTGTAAAAGACATAGAGGTTAAACCTGAAGAAAAACCTCCTGAACAGGAAAAACTTCAGGACACCAAAATAGGTTCTTTTGACCAGGCAGGCATTAAATCAGATGTAGTTGAAGCTCCTGTTGAAAAGGGTACAGGGGTTGCAGCGCCAAAAGTACAGGTTGAGGATTACGATAAGGAATTCACCAGTGTACAAGTTGAAGCTAAATTTCAGGGCGACTGGGGTAAGTATCTTGAACGTAATTTAAACAGCCAGGTACCTGCGGATAATGGAGCACCTCCAGGCAATTATACCGTTACTGTTTCATTCAGAGTTGATAAAGATGGAAGCATTTCAGAAGTACAATCCTTAAATGATCCTGGCTATGGGTGCGCTGCCGAAGCCATACGCGTAATTAAAAAGGGACCTAAATGGGTTCCGGCAATACAAAACGGCAGAAATGTAATTTACAGACAAAGACAAAATATCACTTTCCAGGTTACCGATCAATAACAAATTAACCAACTGTATTTTACACATGCGTAAAATACAGTTGGTTAAAAATAATTCGTTTAGTATAACCCGAATAAATTTAAACTGCTAAACTTTCTCCTTCATACTCTTTCATATCAAAACATAATTCTTTATCTCAATTTCTTTTAAGTTTTTTTACTGCATTTGCTGCGGATGTTATTGTAGCGTCTAAGTCATCATTACTTAAAGCATTACTTAAAAACCAACTTTCATAAGCCGATGGAGGCAGATAAATTCCTTCATCAAGCATGGCATTAAAAAATCTATTGAACATAGGAATCTCAGATAAAGAAGCATGTGCAAAATTATTTACAGGATTATTAGTAAAAAAAACAGATAACATAGAACCAAGCTGATTAATAACTACAGGGATATTTACTTCATCAAAAACTTTCTGTAACCCATCTTTTAAATACTTTCCTTTTGTATCAAGTTCATCATAAACTGAAGGATTATTTTTCAAGTGCGATAACAAAGTAAATCCTGCAATCATAGCAATCGGATTTCCACTCAATGTTCCGGCTTGATATACATTGCCAAGCGGTGCAATGTGTTGCATAATTTCAAGCTTACCACCAAATGCACCAACAGGCATTCCGGCACCGATAACTTTTCCATAAGTAATAAGATCAGCATCAATTTTTAAACGTTCCTGTGCCCCACCTTGTGCTAAACGAAAGCCTGTCATCACTTCATCAAAAATAAAAATGAGGCCTTCATCAGTACAAATTTTTCTTAGCGATTCAAGATAATTTTCCTGTGGTAAAATGCAACCCATGTTACCGCAAACGGGTTCTATAATTATTGCAGCAATTTCATTTTTATATTGATTAATTAATTGTTGTACTGCATCAATATTATTATAAGGAGCGGTTAGTGTATCTGCTGCAACACCAGCCGTAACTCCCGGCACAGTTTGAATATTAAATGTTGCAACACCGCTGCCTGCTTTCACCAAAAAACTATCTGCATGACCATGATAACAACCTTCAAATTTTATTATTTTATTTCTGCCTGTATAACCACGAGCCAATCGTACAGCGCTCATACAAGCTTCTGTTCCGCTGCTTACCATTCTTACTAAATCAACATTCGGGCACATACTTTTTATCAACTCTGCCATTTCAATTTCTAACTCTGTGGGTGCACCAAATGAAGTTGAATCAAGAACCTTTTTTTGTATGGCTTCAACAACGGGTTCAAATGCATGACCAAGAATCATCGGCCCCCATGAATTAATATAGTCTATGTATTTGTTGTCATCAGCATCATACAAATAAGCGCCTTTTGCTTTTTGCATAAAGATGGGTGTGCCACCAACACTTTTAAAGGCACGCACCGGAGAATTTACACCGCCGGGAATACTGTTTTGAGCTCTGCTAAATAATTCTTTACTTTTTGAAATATTCATGGAAGAATTTTTCTTGAATCACGAAGACATAAAGAACGAATCAAGCTTCGTGTAGTGTGTCAGTGGTTTAATAATAACGCCGCATCTTTTGCAAAATAAGTAGCAATTAAATCTGCCCCTGCCCGTTTGATAGAAGTTAATGTTTCCAGTATTGCTTTGTTCTCATCAACCCAACCCATTTTTGCTGCTGCTTTTATCATTGCGTATTCACCGCTGATATTATAAACACTTACCGGAACATGCACTGCATTTTTTACTTCACGCACAATATCAAGATAAGGCAAACCTGGTTTTACCATTACAATATCAGCGCCTTCTTCTTCATCCTGCAATGCTTCTTTTACGGCTTCAATTCGGTTTGCATAATTCATTTGATAAGTTTTCTTATCACCAAAACCAGGTGCAGAATCAAGCGCATCTCTGAATGGCCCGTAAAAACATGAAGCATATTTTGCACTATACGCCATGATGCCTGTTTTGGTGAAATTATTTTCTTCAAATGCATTTCGGATAGCACCAATTCTTCCATCCATCATATCGCTTGGCGCTACCATATCAACGCCGGCTTCTG
>JBDTLW010000179.1:0-5428 GCA_039934575.1 Parafilimonas sp.
TTATATCCGTTTTGATAAATTTCAATTTTATAACTGCCTGTCTGGTATTTTCCGCTTTCAGGTTTCCAGTCAAAACTCACCGGCATACGCTTGCCCTGTTCGTATTGAATGTCCATTTTATTAGTAAATACTTTTTCACCTTCATCACGTGTTTGAAAAGTACCACTGCCATTTGAAGGGATAGTAATCGGGTGACCATCAGGTCCGGTTACGCATACATATAATTGCTTATCGCCGCTTGGCGCTATACGGTTTTCATCAAGATCAAAAGATATCCTGAAAACATCTGTTCTTTTAGCTGTAGATACAACTTTTTCTTTGCCACTGTTCTTAATATCAATAGCTGCAATATTTATATTGGAAGCATGAAGCGTGGAACCAACATCTTCAACCTGCGCTTTTGCAGCCGCTGTTTCAGTAAGATTTTGTTCAACACGTGTTTTTTGTGCAGTAAGCGTATCACGCTGTGTTGACAGATCCTGATTAGCAACTGTCAGCGTTTGATTTTCCTGTTTCAATTGTTCAACCTGAGCCAGGAGATCTGTAATTTTTCCATTCAGTTGCTGGATCATTGAGCGGGCTTTACTAAGATCAGCATTCTTTTTTCCAAGCTCGGTTCTTATGTTTGACTTCAGGCTGTCTATTTCATTCCTGCGTTCAGCAAGTTCACCGGAAAGTTTTGTATTTGTACCGGTTAATGAATCCATTCTTGACAAGGCATCATTATACTCAGACTCTACTGCACTGCGTGATGAATCTGCCGCAGTATATTGTGTGGTAAGCTGATCAATTTTTTCGCCTGATTTATTTTTATCATAAATAATATAGCCCCACGTACCTACAAGAGCGGCTATTAAAATACCATAAATTAACTTCCGGTTATCTTTCGGAGCGCCTGCAGGCTGATCTGCCGAAGTGGAGGATGGATAATTACTGTAACTCATATAAATTGGAATTTATTGTTTGTAAAAACTATTTGCTTAATATTGAAAAAACAATCGTTTTGAACGTAAATATTTCATTATTTAATCTTCTAATAATAGACATTGAAACGGTTCCATGCTATCACCGGTTTGAACTGGCTCCTGATGAAATTAAAATACTTTGGGCGGACAAAATTTCCAAAACCGTGCCAGAAAATCTTACGCCCGAAGACAGCTATGCACTAAGAGCAGGAGTAATGGCAGAATTTGGAAAGATCGTTTGCATTTCAGCAGGCTATTTTTATGAAGATACAAATCATGAAATATCCTTTAAAGTTAAAAGTATTTATGGCGATGATGAAAAAGAAATTTTGCAAAACTTTTTACAAATAACCAATTCATTCAGTAAAATAAATAACCGTTTTCAGTTTGGCGGGCACAATGTAAAAGAGTTTGATGTTCCCTATATATGCCGTCGTCTTGTAATAAATAATATTCCGCTTCCTGCATACCTGCATATTCATGGCGCCAAACCCTGGGAAATAGACATGGCAGATACATTGCAATGGTGGAAATTTGGCGATTATAAAAATTATATTTCACTTAATCTTTTAGCTCATATTTTAAACATACCCACATCAAAAGGTGATATGGATGGCAGTATGGTAAAAGATATATATTATGAAGAGAAAGATCTTGAACGCATTTCTACCTATTGCGAAAAAGATGTGATTGTAGTTGCCAATATTATTCTGCGGTTTAAAAATATGCCGCTGCTTTCTGCAGATAATGTTCATATTGTAAAATAGTATGTAAGGCAAGGATGAGATTTGCAAAAACCTTCTATATTTGCAGCCCGTTAGTCGGTATCCTGATTAGTATCGGGAAAAGGATTGAAAAATGGTGCGGTAGCTCAGTCGGTAGAGCAAAGGACTGAAAATCCTTGTGTCGCCGGTTCGATCCCGGCCCACACCACAAACAAGTAAAGCAGTTATGATAAATTTCATAGCTGCTTTTTGTTTTTACAAAACAATGCTGCTGCAATTCTTTTACATTTGTTTCATGGGCCAATACAAACCATTGCTTGCTGCATTTGCTTTATCCAAAGCAAGCCTTAAAGCAACATGGCGCAGCCCAACCTCCATAGTTTTTTCGTTGCTTTTTCCTATAATATTCATTGTAGTATTTGGTTCAATGGTGGACAATACAATCATTCAAATGAAAATTGCTTTAGCGCCAGGCTGTGATACCGGCAATGTTCTTTATAAAGCAATCTCAGGCATCAGCAATATTTCAATTAACGGGGGCATATCACAAACATCTGCAACAGATGCATTGCAAAAAGGAAGATTAACCGCCATACTGAATATTAAAAAAGATTCCGGCCAATCCCTTGCCCCGCATTATAATATCTTTATTACAACAAGCGCTGCTTCAGCGGGCGCAGGTGAGCTTTTAAAAACTTTATTAAACAATACAATTACCTCTACCAATAAAAATATTTTTCCATCCAACCCATCCATTGCGGCATTACATACAAATCAATTACCCGGACGCGTATATCGTCAGATAGATTTTATTCTGCCCGGTCAGCTTGGTTTTTCATTATTAATGGCAGGTATTTTTGGTTCGGCATTCTTATTATTCAATCTAAGAAAAAGTCTTGTATTAAAACGGCTGTCAGCCACACCCATCAGCCGCACGTATCTTATTGTTGGTGAAATGCTGAGCCGTCTTGTTTTTCAGGTGATCAGTTTTAATATAATGATTGCTCTTGGTTATTTTGCTTTCAATTTTACATTAGTGAATGGGGCATTTACGTTTATTGAAATGCTTGTATTTTCTCTTTTCGGATTGATTATTTTTATGGGCCTTGGTTTTATAATAAGCGGTGTGATTGAAAATGAAAGCTCTATTGCACCTGTTGCCAATACCATTACACTTCCTCAAATATTGTTATGCGGTCTTTTCTTTCCTATTGAAAATTATCCGCACTGGCTACAGCATTTCTGCAATATATTACCGCTTACTTTTTTTGTTGATGGACTGCGCAAAATAGCGTTTGAAGGTGCTCATGTATGGCAAATGCCTTTACAACTTACCGGGCTTTGTGTTTGGGCAATATTAATAAGCATTGCCTGCATACAAGTATTTAAGTGGGAGTAAATAAATTCTTTATTCTCTTCAATAAAATTTAAAGATTATTATTTGCAAGCATTAGATTTGATTTTTAAAGCCGATAGACCTTAAGCTATGAAAATTAAAAGTCTTACCGCACTTATTGCCTTGCTGTTCATCACCTGCACAAAAGAAAATAACAACAGAATTAGCGATACTAACACAAGCAATCTCATCACGCAGGATGATACTCCCGTTCCACTGAATGACCTCGGTACAGGAACCTTCATGGGTTATGAAGGCGGATTATACCCTAATGGCATTAACGTTGCATCCGGAACTTATGCAACTGATCTGCTTAAAAAAAGCCGGAGCATTCAGCCAATTGATACATTTGGAAATCAATCAGCCTCCGGACAAATTGTTTTTATTTCTATTGGCGGCAGCACGGGCGGGCATAATATGAAATTGCTGAGGATGAAAACGATAGGAAACCCGGCAACTAATCCTGCGCTTAAATTATTTAATTGCAATAATGGTTCAGGTGAAGCATCCTTAGCAAACATAATGGACACTACTAATGATTACTGGAATCATATCACGGAGTCTATAAAAGGGTCAAGATCAAGTTACAGGCAGGTGCAGGTTATTTATTTGGAAACTGATGATTCAAATACGTATGTTGAGTGGCCAGGAAGACCACTTGAAGTGAAGGAAAAAATTGAATCCTGCCTTCGTGTTTTTAAACAAAAATTTCAAAATATAAAAATTGTATATGTTTTAGGCCGTACAAGAACTTTTGGCAGTAAAGCGATCTGGAACAGAGAACCATCGCCTTATTATTTTGGATGGTCCTGCAAATGGGCAATTGAAGACCAGATTAATGGCGTACCCGGAACAAAGTATAAAGGAAAGAAAGCAGTTGCTCCTATGCTTGCCTGGGGCTTTTATCAATGGGCTGATTCTTTGCCAAGAACAACAGATGGGTTTTACTGGCGCTCTTCAGAAACTGCTGATGGACTGCATGCCAATTTAGATGGTGAGGACACACTTTCTACAAGGTTTCAAAAATTTTTGCTTACAGATAAATATGCAAAGAAGTGGTATGCCGCGCCATAATTGTTAATTAAGAACAGAATCAATATCGCTTACGCCTAAATCCTGTAGTTTTAAATTTTAATATAGAAACACAGTTGGGTTCAGCATTTTTTAATACCATTATTTTACTCGGCTCTATACAGGGATTTATAATCTGCGCATTGCTTTTTTATTCAAAAAAGAACAAACAATCCAATCGTTTATTATCCGTATTAATCTTGTTGATTTCTTTGGCAAGTTTTAATTTGTATGCCAGTTATATAAACTGGTTTAATTCAAACCTGCTCCAGTTCATTTCCAATTTTATTCCGCTTGTAATTGTAATGCCTTTTGGACCGTTGCTTTATTTTTATATTCAATCTTCACTTGATCCAAATTTTAAGGTTACAAAAAAATTACGCTTTCATTTTTATCCTGTAATTATTGACCTCGTTCCTCAACTCACTGCAATTGTTTTTGTGATAGGAGTTATAGCAGGGTTTTTAAAAAATCATCCTCAACCCTGGGGGAATTTTATTGATACATATAATGTGTACGCTGACATTCCGCGATGGATGAGCGTGAGTTTTTATGTTTGGTTATCTGCGAAATATCTGAAGACATTCAAAGCAAAACATAATAATCAATTAAACGGGCAAACAAATAATTTTAAATGGCTGCAACAATTTATCCGTGTATTTTCAGTGTTCCAGGTGATATGGTTCATCTTTTTAATTCCTTATATTATTCCAAAATATTCCAATGAATTACTTGATGCGGTAAACTGGTATCCGATCTATATTCCGCTTGCGATTATGATTTACTGGCTTGGCATAAAAGGATATATTGTTTCGCAAACAGAAAATAATCTTCTTAAAAAAACTCAGCCGATTAGTTCAACTTTATCTGTTGAAACAATTTCGCAAACAATCGCTTTACTTAAAAAAAGTATGATTAATGATAAACTGTTTCTAAACCCAAATCTTAATTTGAATTTACTTTCTGAACAAACTTCTATTCCGCAAAAAATAATTTCATTTGTTTTAAACCAAAGCCTGAATAAAAGCTTTAGTGAGTTTATAAATGAATATCGCATTGAAGCTTTCAAAGAAAAAATCTTAGAACCCGAAACTGACAATTTTACAATTGCCGCCATAGCATTGGAATGTGGTTTTACTTCGCAGCCAACTTTCCAAAGAATATTTAAACAGTCAACAGGAATTTCTCCGTCCGAATTTCGCAAGTCTGCTTTGCAAACCAATTAATCAATTATTCATTTTCATCTTTATTACTTCTCAAATCGCGATTTG
>JBDTLW010000180.1:0-5418 GCA_039934575.1 Parafilimonas sp.
ATTGCTAAAAACCGTTATAAATGGTTTGGTAAAAAAAATGAATGCTGGCTGCCAACACCGGAACTAAAAAATTTGTTTCTTGATACAACGGTTTAAAAGCAGTTTGCATCCTGTTAATAGCAGCACAACAATTACAGTAATTGTCTTTATTTGTATAATTATTTATGCTTAGGAAAATCTTACTTGTATTTTTCTTATTGGTCACTGGTTATATACAATGCCAAAGCCAGGGATTGGCTTGCTCGGCATTAGGGCAAAATCCTTCCACGGCATTTCCTGTTTGCGGGCTTGATGTTTTTAAGCAGCAAACCGTTCCAAATTGCGGTGGCAAAACCATTCTTGTTCCAGGTTGTACTGATGCATTATACCAAGACCTAAATCCTTTTTGGTATAAGTTCACCTGTTACCAAACAGGTACGCTTGGTTTTACGATTGTACCTGATGATCAGACTGATGATTACGACTGGCAGTTGTTTGATATTACAGCCAGAAATCCAAACGATATTTATACTGACGTCTCTTTATTTGTTGCAGCAAACTGGAGCGGAAATTCGGGCAACACAGGCGCTTCATCGGATGGAACATCTCTGGTAAATTGTGCAGGCTTTGCATATCCTACATTCAGCAGTATGCCCGTTATTCAGCAAGGGCATGATTATCTTTTATTGTTGAGTCATTTTAATACATTTAAACCAGGTCAGGCTGGTTACAGCCTTTCATTCGGCGGCGGCACAGCAAGTATTGTTGACCCGCTGAAACCTGCGCCTGTTTCTGCCGTTGCTAATTGTTCAGGCGAAAGTATTTACATTACGTTCAATAAAAAATTAAGATGCTCAACACTTGCTGCAAACGGCAGCGATTTTATTCTTTCATCACCTGTTTCTAAAGTAACCGCTGCTGCAAGTATTAATTGTAGCAGCGGCTTTGACCTGGATTCCGTTGTGCTTACGCTTGATAAGCCTTTGCCTGCCGGAAATTATTCTGTAACAATCGTAAAAGGAAAGGATGATAATACCTTACTTGATTTTTGCAATAATGATATTCCCGATAGCACTGAAATATCCTTTATTGTGTATGCACTTGCGCCCACACCAATGGATAGTTTAACACCTGTGCAATGTGCACCTGATATTATACGTCTTGTTTTTAAAAACCCTATGCGTTGCAATTCTGTAGCGGCAAATGGAAGTGATTTTATAATCAATGGAACTTTACCTGTTTCAGTTGTTAGCGCTTATGGCGATAGCTGTGTAGATGGATTATCTTCTATCATAAAAGTAAAATTGAATAAGCCCGTACAAACAGCAGGTAATTTCACAATTACACTGCAACAGGGTACTGATGGCAATACAATACTTAATGAATGTGCACAGGAAACACCTGCAGGCTCATTATTAAATTTTACAACAGCAGATACGGTGTCTGCAGCATTTAATTACAGCCTTCATTTAGGTTGCGTTTTTGATACATTATTTTATGCGCATGATGGGAATAATGAGGTAAATGCCTGGAACTGGGTTTTTGATGTTGATGGTACAAGCCGTGCAGAAGATTCATTTTTCCTTTTTAAAGATTATGGAGCAAAGCATTTTCAGCTTACTTGCACTAATGGTGTTTGCAGTGATTCTGCTGCTGCAGATATTTTATTGGATAACGAATTAATATCGCGCTTTAATGTTGCACCTTCTTCTCAATTATGCCCTGAAGATGCAGCAACATTTACAGATTCAAGCACTGGAAAAATTGTAGGCTGGTATTGGATATTTGGCGATGGAACTACAAGCAAAATTCAAAACCCTCCGCCAAAATATTACCCCGCTCCGCCTGATAGAAATGGACGCACATATCCTGCAGCTTTAATTGTGCAAAACGATATTGGCTGCTATGATACATCCAATGCAACGATGAAAGTATTTTATAGTTGTTATATAGCCGTGCCTTCCGCCTTTACGCCGAATGGCGATGGGCTTAACGATTATCTGTATCCTCTGAATGCGTACAAAGCAGATAACCTTGAATTTCGTATTTACAACAGATGGGGACAATTAGTATTTGAAACAAAAGACTGGACAAAAAAATGGGACGGAAAAATAAACGGCAATCCGGAACCATCTGGCACGTATGTGTGGATGCTGAATTATGTAAACCATGATTCAGGAAAATCTTTTTCGCAGAAAGGAACAACAGTGCTGATACGATAATGCGCTATTAAATATTAAGTGCTGCAAACCTTATAAATCCTTATTTTTAAAAAATGGAAGAAGTTATTTTAGTGAATGACCAGGATGAAGAAACCGGTACTATGGAAAAAATGGAAGCACATCGCAAAGGCAAGCTGCATAGGGCTTTCAGCATTTATATTTTTAATAATAAAAACGAGATACTGCTGCAGCAACGGGCAGTAAATAAATATCATAGCGGCGGCTTATGGACCAATGCCTGCTGCAGCCACCCCAAGCCCGGTGAAACTATTGATGCAGCAGCAAAAAGAAGATTAAAAGAAGAATTAGGTTTTGAAACTGAATTAGAAAAAATTTTCGCATTCACGTATAATGCTTCTTTTGAAAATGGTTTAACAGAACACGAATTTGATCATGTATTTGCAGGCGTTCATAATGATGAAATACATTTTAATAAAGCTGAGGTGAAGGATATTTGTTTTCGCTCAATGAGTGAAATAGAGTCTGACCTGCAAACACATCCGCATAAGTTTACTCCCTGGTTTTTAATCGCTTTCCCCATGATAAAAAAATGGCAATTTAAAATGGCTGCCGCAGTTGTTTAACTCATGTCAGCAAAACAAAAAGCTTTTATAATTGGCTCCGGTATTGCAGGTATAGCCTGCGCCATTCGTTTGGCTGTGCAGGGTTTTGCAGTTACGGTATTTGAAAAAAACAGCTATCCCGGGGGTAAATTATTTACGTTTGAAAAAGATGATTATCGTTTTGATACTGGTCCAAGTTTATTTGTACAGCCGCAAAATATTGAAGAGTTGTTTACGCTTGCAGGTGAAGATATTCATGAGTACATAAAATACAAACCAATTGATATTGCCTGCAAATATTTTTATGAAGATGGCACGATAATAAATGCATATACGAACAAGGAAAAATTTGCAAATGAGTTGCAACAAAAAACCGGCGAGCCGGTACAACATGCATTTTCTTATCTCAAAGAATCAGAAAAAATTTATAACAATATTGGAAATATATTTTTAAGTCGTTCATTACACAAAAAAAGCACATGGAGAAACCGGAGCATTTTAAAAGCATTAGCAACAACACGACCCGGCTATATTTTTTCAACACTGCATGAGGCAAATAAAAAAAAATTTAAAAGCCCGCATATAATTCAATTATTCAACCGGTATGCAACATACAGCGGCAGTAATCCATATAAAGCGCCGGCCATGCTTAAACTTATTCCGCACCTTGAATTAAATGAAGGTGTTTTTTATCCGCAAGGTGGAATGATCGCTATAAATAATTCCTTGTATAATCTTGCTGTAAAAAAAGGCGTTATATTCAAATTCAACACATCTGTGGAGCGTATTATTGAATCTGATAATGAAGCAAAAGGCATTGTAATAAATCATGAAAATCTTTTTGCTGATGTTGTTATCAGCAATGCTGATGTTTATTTTACTTATTTAAAATTGCTGAACAATAGCTACCTGGCAAAAAAAACTTTAAAACAGGAACGCAGCAGCAGCGCATTAATTTTTTATTGGGGAATAAAGCAGGAATTTCCGCATCTGGAATTGCATAATATTTTTTTCAGCAAAGATTATGAAGCTGAATTTAAAAGCATTTTTAAAACAAAAAATCCGTACAACGATCCTACAGTTTATATCAACATAACTTCAAAAATGGAACCCGGCATTCATGCGCCTGCTGCAAAAGAGAACTGGTTTGTAATGGTGAATGTTGCATCTGATTTATGCATGAGTGAAGAAGCTATTATTAATGCATATAAAAAAAATATTCTTGCAAAACTTAACCGCATGTTGCAAACAGATATTCAGCCTTTGATTGAATCAGAAACAATATTGCATCCTAAGAAAATTGAAGAAGAAACCATGAGCTTTTCAGGCGCTTTATATGGCACAAGTTCCAACTCACGCAAGGCTGCCTTTTTACGTCATCCCAATTTTTCAAAAGATATACACCGGCTTTATTTTACGGGTGGCAGCGTGCATCCCGGCGGCGGCATTCCCTTGTGTTTAAAAAGCGCTGAAATAACTACTGAAATAATTGCAAACGATAGCAAAAAATGGAAGACGCATGAATAAAAAATATGTTCTTAGAAATGTTGCGCTCTTTATTGCATTGCTATTTCATGTATGCGGACTTATTGGAATTTTATTTACGCAATATAAAGATTGGTTCATTCACAGTACATACATCAATTTATTATTAATGGCAGCATTAATTATGATTACGCATCCTAAAAAAAATAAAAACTTCTACTTATTTTTTATATCAGCCATTATTATTGGATTTGCTGCAGAAGTATTGGGCGTAAATACAGGTTTACTTTTTGGTGTTTATAATTATGGTACTGTTTTAGGGATAAAATTATTTAATGTGCCGCTGATAATAGGCATTAACTGGTTTATTATTATTTACTGTGCAGGCATGCTTACGCAATCGTACGAGAATTTTATGTTGAAGAGAATAAATGCCAAAGG
Source organism: Parafilimonas sp. (assembly GCA_039934575.1). Lineage (GTDB taxonomy): Bacteria > Bacteroidota > Bacteroidia > Chitinophagales > Chitinophagaceae > Parafilimonas. The sequence goes on from JBDTLW010000180.1 coordinate 4,691, forward strand.
CATAATTATAAATAAACGAATGATGATCGCCTCTTTTATAATGGATGCCTGTTTTCTTGCCGTTTTATTTGATTGGGTGATGGAGCCTGTTGCACAAAAACTTGGATATTGGCAATGGGAAAATAGTAAGATACCGCAGTACAATTATATAAGCTGGCTAATTATAAGTGCATTATTGCTTGCTGTTTTCAGAAAGCTAAACAAAGATAAACGCAACTTATTCGCGGTACATTTGTTTATAATACAGTTGTTGTTTTTTTTAGTATTAAGAACATTTTTATGATCTGGTTAATTTATCCCTTAATTGCTGTTGCAACTTTTTTTATAATGGAAGGCATTACATGGCTTACACATAAATATATTATGCATGGCTTTTTATGGTATTTGCATAAAGACCATCACCAGCCTGATAAAGGTTTTTTTGAAAAGAATGATGCGTTCTTTATAATTTTTGCAGTGCCAAGCTGGCTATGTATCATGCTTGGTATGATGAAAGAAAATTGGTGGGTTGTAAGTATTGGTGCCGGCATTGCTCTGTATGGTCTCGCTTATTTTCTTGTGCATGAAGTGATCATTCACCAACGGTTTAAATTTTTTACAAGAAGCAATAACCGTTATATAAAATCCATTCGCTGGGCGCATAAAATGCATCATCGTCATTTAAACAAAGAACAAGGTGAAAGTTTCGGAATGTTGTTTGTTGCAAAAAAATATTGGGATAAAATAAG
>JBDTLW010000181.1:0-5416 GCA_039934575.1 Parafilimonas sp.
GCTTGAAAAAAAAATCCCTCTTTGGATATTAAAAGTTATGTCGGCTTTAAAAATAGGTGATGCTACCCCTTTGTTTATAAATACCGTTTCAAAAAATTTTGTGCTTGACATTTCTAAAATAAAACACAAATTGCATTACGCACCTGTAATGGATTTTTATCAGAGGTTGCCATCAATTGCTGATTGGGTGAAAACTGTTGGCGGAATTGAAGTTGTTAAAAACGCTGATAATAGTTTAGCCTGGCAATTATAGTAGTATAACAGTTACTTTTTTTTACTCAACCACACAGGCTTTGTTTTTAATACTTTTTTATATACCGGGCAGGTTGCATCATGTGCGCCTTGCAAATAACCCGAGCTTACTAAAAACTCATTTACAATTTCGCCGCCGGTAAACTTAAAGGTCTTTTTAAACAAGGCCATCCATCCTTCTTTTGTTTTAGAGTGATTTGCATCTAACCAATTTTTAAAAGAGCCATATTCCTTTTGTAATTGCAGAATAATATTTGCATTATGAATAGCCGCATCAATTTTTAAACGGTTGCGTATTATTCCTTCATCATTTAGAAGTCTTTGCCTGTCTGCTTCTTTGTATGCAGCCACTTTTTCTATATTGAACTGATGAAAAGCTTTGCGGAAATTCTGTTGCTTTTTTAAAATGGTTGCCCAGCTTAAACCCGCCTGGTTAATTTCCAATATCAATCGTTCAAACAGTTCCTTATCATCTATCACAGGATAGCCGTACATACTATCGTGATACACGCGCATAAAATTATTTTTATCCAACAGTTGTACTGCTTCGCAAAATGTATTAGCCATGGTAAAAGCTGTGGTTAATTTAAAATATAAACGGGATTTCACTTACTACAAATTTATATTCACTTCATTATCCCAATTCTCTTTTATCGTTAGTTTTCGCGGAATACGGATAACGATTTCCGGTTGCTTTTTCAATTCAAAATTTCCAGGTGTCCATGTAAGGTTTTTATCTTCGTCATATAAAATCCTCAAATCATAATCTCCGGGTTTATAAAGCTTACGATAAAGCTCTGTTTTGGTTAAAGCAACAGAATCAACTATCTTATCATTTTGCACAAATTGTAAAACAGGATTGCGGCTAAGATCAAGATCTGCAAAACGCAAACGAATACTTCCATATTCACTTTCACTGCTGGTTTTAAAGTTTATTGTATCGTTTTTCGCAAGCATTTTTCCTGCACTGTCTGCAAATGCATCCTGCTGAACAATCAGTTTAAAATATTCATTTTCTTTCCATGGATATTGCAGCGTAAATGTTTTGAAAGAAGTATCTGCTGTAATTTTATAGTTTGTTACCGGGTGATAAAATGTATCCGTTAAACTTATTTTAGAAGAATCAAATTTTGCCAGCGGCTCATTAAAACTGATAGTTATTCCGCTAAGTAAATCCTGCGTACCTCTCTGCAAATTTGTAGTAAGCATTATAGTTTTTGTTGTATCTGCAGGCTTCTTTTTGTTTGCAGTATTTGTGTTTGCTGCAGAAGTATTATTTGCATTTTTATTTTCAGGATATGCACGATATGCATACATCATTACAGGTTCAGGAACTTCATTGCTGTCAATAGTTACAGGTCCATTTAAAAAAGAAAACATCTTGGTGCTGTCATCATATTTTTTTGTGTAATCATTCGGCAAAACATATACTGCATATATTCCGTTGGCAATGAAACGAAAATTAAAACGCCCTGCACTATCAAGCCGAGTATAATAATCTGGCTTGATCCTTTTTATAGCCGAGTCATTAAGATTATTATGAAGAATTACAATTAAAGTTGAATCGGAAGTACCTGTTTGCGCCAACACAACTTTGCCTTTCAGCGTTCCGCCGGCGAGTGTGTTGCCCGTTGAAAAAACATACGTAAAATTTTTGTACGGATTGCCTTCGTTTACATCTTTCAACGTATTTCCAAAATTAATTGCATACGTTGTATTTGGTTTTAATGAATCTTTTAAACGGATAGTAACTTCTTTAAGATGACTTGAAACATACGGCATCACATCAGGGTTGGGTGAAACAATTAGATTAGTTTGAAGCGAGTTATCTAACTGCACATATTCATTAAACGTAAGGGTTATTTTTTTGGCATTGAAATGAAGTGCAGAATCTTTTGGCAGTGCTTCAACAAGCACAGGCGGCAAAGTATCTCTTAATCCGCCACCCGGAGGAATAATGTTGGCGCAGGAATTAAGAACCAGAATTTTTAAGATTGAAAGTATTATGATGATAAATAAGGAATACCGTTTCAAGCGATGATGTTTAAAAATTCAAACATAATAAAAGTCTGAACAAGGATTTTGAAAGATAAAAGGATTATGATGATTTTAAGTATATTTCTTATAATGCTAACCTATAAAATCTATTTTTAAAACAACGTTTTTCTGCAACCGGTTGTCAATGAAAGAAACTTACTATGAAATATTGCCTTGCATTTTTGATCATTTTTTTGCTGCTTGATTGCAACAAAGAACTTAGCGATACAGGAACTAATCTTAATTGTGAGTCTTTACAACAAGGATTGTTAAACAATGATGCTGCTATTGTAGATTCCTTATTAGGTAATTTATTGGATATGGATTATTCTGAAGAAAATTTAATCAAATTGGCTGATACTATTTCCAAAAGTTGTGATATTCAGGCTACATTAGTTTGTTTTGATTGTATTGAAACACTTCCGGCTCAGTCTGATATAACATTAACCTTTTTAGATAATGGCGACTCAACTGTAAGAGAGCTTGATTTTACTGCTGGCGTCAATTACAAAACAATAAAATTAGTTGGTGTGCAATAAGAAATGCCTGAACAAGGATTTATAAGATTAATAGATTTGAGGATGAGGAATTATTTAATTTAAATCAACCCGGTAGTATGAAAAACCTACCCAAATCCACGTTCAGACTTCTTCTTCATTCGCTTCATGCAACTCAACTGCCATGTTATTTGTTTTAACGAAATCGCACCAGTGACAATCGGGTTTGCCGCAGCCTGTATAAAAATCATGATCCTGAATTTTATTCCAAACAGTTTTGATTTGTTCTTTAACAGTTGCAATATCTTCAGGCTTAATATAAATCTTTTCTTTGCGATACGCTTTCTTTTTATCAGGCTCGATAAAGTCAAATTCGCTGCTGATAGCACGCCAGTCTCTGTTATGATTATCCAATAAAATTTTATAGAATACTGCCTGCCGCCAGTAATCGCCACCGTTTTCATTTTTATCATTTGGCGGCATTAATTTTTCTTTTGCATTATCAACATTGCCGGTTTTGTAATCAACCACATTTACATCTTTGCCGTTGAATTCAAGCTTATCTAATTTCCCTTTTAACGGAACACCGTTTACAACAACGTTTTTAATATTTCTTTCCAGCGCAACAATCTTATTCCAGTTATATAAATATTTTTCATAGTAGTTTGATAATACTTCTTCACCATATTCCAAGCGTCTTGCAAATTGTTCTTTGGTAAAACTTTCGCGATGGCGATGCATATACCAATTGAAGTCTTGTATAAATTCTGCTTTTGGTGGAAATACATTGTTGTTGCTCTGCATTTTTTTGAACAACTGTTCCAAAGCATAATGTACTGATGAACCAAATTCTGTCGCTTCATTTTTTGGTGAAGGAATGCGAATGAGATTTTTAAAATAAAATTCAAGCGGGCATTTTAAATAATTATTTAAGGCTGTAACATTCATTACAAAACGTTCCAGCAAACTATTGATGTATTCTCTTTCTATTTTTTCAATTTCCGGTTTTACATCATTCTCTAATTGTAAAATCTGAAACTCAGCTTGTGCAGTTTCATCAATAAAAACTTTTTCCGTTTGCAGTTCATGCTCATCTAAAATCTCTGCAATAAACATAGATGGTTCCAATGCTTTGCCATCACTTTTAAATTCAGAATAAGATATGTAAAGATGTTGCTCTGCTCGTGTAAGCGCAACATAAAAAAGTCGTCGCAGTTCTTCATCGTCACCTCCTGCTCCCTCTTCTTTGGATAGGGTTGGGGTGAGGTCAAACATATTATCGGGAAATTTATAACCACCACCAGGCTTGCGTTTCTTTTCCCAAAAACTCGCATTGCATCCTGCAAAAAAAACATATTCAAATTCTAAACCTTTGCTGCCATGTGCGGTTAAAAGATTAATGCCTTTATCGTTTCCACTAACTTCAGTTAATGGCAATTTAAGATTTTCGCTTTCCATTAAATCAAACAACTTTATTAATTGTTTTAAATCAAGATTTGGATTGCGGTGTGTTTCTTCTTTTATAAAATCAAACAACCCTGTAAGCACTTGTAATAACCAAAGTTTTTCATCACTTTTCATAATAAAACTTAAAACGCCTGCTTTGCGAATAATACATTCAAACAAACCTTGTAAAGTAAGGTTCGGAACTTTTGATATTAAACTTTCTATCGCTTCGCTAGCTTTTTTTAAACCTTCGTTCATGCTTAGAGAGAACAGATCACGAACAGGTTGTTTGCTTCGTTCATACAATAATTTTCTTATCGAAGTTTTGTCTTGCGTGAAATGTTTATCAGAAACTTCAATGCTTGTTCTGGCAATTTCTATAGGCGGAATTTTAAACCAATCATAATGTAAAATTTCAAACAACAATTCATCGCCGCTGTACGGAATATCATGTTCAAACGATAAATATCTCAACACAGAAATTATTTTTTTTGCAAATGGAATGTTGAGAATATTTACACTGCGTTTGCTGTAATAAGGAATTTTTTTAAGCTTAAAATATTGCCCTAATTCTTCGCCGTATTTATTTTCTTTATAAATGATGCCAATGCTTTTTGGTTCGATGCCTTCTGCTAAAATTTTTTCCGCCAGTTGCACAATCCCAATCATTTCCTGCCGCTGCGTTTCATATTCATAAATGATGGGTTTATGTGTAAGCTGATTGATTTTTATATTAGATGACAGCAACTCTTTACTTAAGCCTTCAATCTTTTTTATTAAGCGGTCATTGTTTTTATCAATGATAGTTTTTGATACATCAAGAATGCCTTGTGTTGAGCGATAATTATGTGTGAGTACAACTGTGAGTAAATCTTTTTTATAGCTATCAGCAAAGCTCATCATGTTCTCAACATTCGCGCCTTGAAAACGATAGATGCTTTGGTCATCATCTCCAACAACAAACACATTTGGCTTATCCCAATAATTTATCAGCAGCTCCACCAAACGGTTTTGCGTGCCGCTTGTATCCTGGTACTCATCCACCAAAATATATAAGAACTGTTCCTGGTAACGCAATAATAAATTCGGGTTTTCTTCAAATGCTTTTATCACCCAATTAATCATGTCATCAAAATCATACAAATTATTTTTGCGCATGAGTTGCTGAAAATTATCAAACTCAT
>JBDTLW010000182.1:0-5375 GCA_039934575.1 Parafilimonas sp.
CGAGGCGCCGAGTGTGGGAAAACCGGTTGTATTATATGATTCAGATTGCAAAGGCGCTGTAAATTATCTGAATCTTGCAAAAGAAGTTTTGCAGAAAAATAATATGACGAAGATGAAAAATGAAGAAAGGATTTTAGAATAGTTTACAAGTTCACAGGTTCATGAGTTTACAAGTTATTGAAACAAAAAAATAAATGACATCATCGAAACAAAATAAAGAAACACTTGGTAAAGGCATTCGCTCTTTATTACAAAATATAGATTCTGATCTTAAAACAACAACAGGCAGTTTAAAAACCGGTGTAGCAGAAACGATAACGAATATATCGCGTATTCCTGTGGATCAAATACTTCCAAACCCAAAAAATCCGCGCCGTGATTTTGATGAAGCTTCTTTGCAGGAGCTTGCATCTTCATTAAAACAATTTGATATTGTGCAACCGCTTACTGTATCAAAGATCAGTGAAGGCAAATACCAGTTGGTTGCCGGTGAGCGAAGATTGCGTGCAGCAAAAATTGCAGGTTTAAAAGATGTTCCTGCATATATCCGCCAGAGCAATGACAGGGAATTACTTGAGCTTGCTTTATTGGAGAATTTACAGCGCGAAGATCTGAATGCAATTGAAATAGGGCTTAGTTATAAGCGCATGATGGATGAATTAAATTACACACAGGAACAGGTTGCAGAAAGAATGGGAAAGGAGAGAAGCACGGTTACAAATTATATACGTTTGCTTAAACTGCCGCCAGATATACAGGTTGCCGTTCGCAATGGTGAATTAAGTATGGGGCATGCAAGAGCAATTATAAATATTGATACGGTTGATAAGCAGATGTTTCTTTTTCATGAAATAAAAAACAGGCAGTTAAGCGTAAGGCAAACAGAAGAGCTTGTAAGAAATTTATATCGTAATCATTCAGCCGCTGTTAAAACTTTACCCAAAAACAATCTTAACGAAGCTTATAAACGTATTGAAGATAATTTAGCATCATATTTTTCAACTAAGGTTATGCTGAAGCATAGTTCAAACGGTAAAGGAAACATCACAATTGAATATTATTCAAAAGATGAACTGAATAAGATTCTTGAATTAATGCATGCGCAGACAGATTAAATAATGCGTTTAATTTACCTCTTCATATTAATTATTTTTGCCTCTGTTATTTCTGTTGAAGTAAGCGCTCAGAACGACAGCGCCACTAAAGTAAATAATGGCAAAGAAATTTTGCTTGATACTATCACGCCAAAAAAAGACCGCGCAACTGTTGCACTTGCAAAAAAAGATTCTGCTTCTGTAAAAAAACATGACCCGCATAAAGCAACTATACATTCTGCAATAATACCGGGCTGGGGGCAGGCATATAACCGTGAGTATTGGAAAATTCCTATTGTGTATGGTGCGCTTGCTGTACCGGGCAGTTTGTTTATTTATAATAACAATTGGTATCAGCGAACAAAGGATGCTTATAATATTTTGGTAAATGGCGGAGACAGTTCTAAAATTTATCCTGATCTTAAAGGTGTTTCTGCTGAAAGCCTGCAGTACTATAGAAACGCCTTCAGAAAGAACAGGGATTATTCTGTATTATTTTTTTTATTGGTATGGGGATTAAATGTTGTTGATGCAACTGTATTTGGTCAGTTAAAAGATTTTGATGTAAGCAATGATCTCAGTATGCACATTCAGCCTGATTTTAATATCAACACAAAAACGCCTTCTCTTTCTGTTGCGTTAAACTTCAAAACAAAAGAAGTTAAAACACTTCCCACTTCATTTTAATTAAGGCTGATAATTTTATATTATTGCATTTGCAAATAAAAAAGCAAATTATAGACATGAAAATTGCATTGATAGGGTATGGAAAAATGGGTAAAGCCATTGAAGAAATCGCACAGGCTGAAGGCGATGAAATTGTATTAAAGATTACATCTGAAAATAAAAATTCATTTACAATTGATGCAATAAAAGAAGCAGATGTTGCCATTGAGTTTTCAAACCCAAACAGCGCTGTGGAAAATATAAAAAAATGTTTTGACGCACATGTTCCTGTTGTTTGCGGAACAACCGGCTGGCTTAAATATTTTAATGAAGTAAAAGAATATTGTAATAAAACACAAGGCGCTTTTTTATATGCAAGCAATTTCAGTATCGGCGTAAATTTATTTTTTGCTTTGAATGAATATCTCGCTTCATTAATGAATGCGCATAATGAATACAATGTGCGCATTGAAGAAATTCATCACATCCAAAAAAAAGATGCACCCAGCGGAACGGCAATAACATTAGCAGAACAGCTTATACAAAAACTTAAAGCAAAAAAACATTGGGTCAATAATGAAACCGATGATGAATCAACGCTTGAAATTATCAGCAAGCGTATAGATGATGTTCCGGGAATTCATACAGTAAAATATAATTCACCAAACGACTTTATTGAAATAACGCATTCTGCATATAACCGCAAAGGCTTTGCCGGCGGCGCTTTGCAGGCAGCAAAATTTATTATCGGTAAAAAAGGAATTTTTTCAATGGAGGATGTTTTGGGGTTATAGTATTTATTTTAACCCTCAGGTTTTTCTGCATCAAAAACCAAAATTAAAACCTGCTTGTATAGTAAGCCATGATGATGTGCCTGGATATTATTTTTCATGAAAATTATCTTAGATTGAAGCAGCTTCAAAGCCATTGATTTTAATCTTTGCTGAATAAAAGAATATAAACAATAATTAATTTTAAAGATGATAATAAGTATAATTGGTTCAGGCAACACGGCAACAGTGCTTGGTAAAATTTTAAAGCAGCATAATCATATTATTAATGAAATAATAGGACGCAATAAAATGGCTGTGCAAAATCTTGCTGAAGAATTGAATGCACACGCATGTATTAAATTGAATCAACTGGATAAGAACAGTGATATGTATATTATTGCTGTGCGTGATGATGCTGTAGCTGAAGTAAGCGCACAATTAGAACTGCATGATAAGATTGCAGTGCATACCTGCGGCAGTGTGTCAATAAATGTACTTGAACAATCATCAAAAAATATTGGCATTTTATACCCGCTGCAATCATTACGAAAAGAAATAAATTATTTGCCACGCATTCCTTTTCTTATTGATGGTAACAATGATCTTACGAAAGAAGCGATTTCTAACCTTGCAACTTCAATTACTGATACTGTTATATATGCTGATGATGAAATGCGTTTGCAATATCATTTGTCTGCAATAATCGTTTCAAACTTTACCAATCATTTATTTGCGCTTGCAAAAAATTATTGCGATCAGAATAATACTGATTTTAATTCACTGTTGCCATTAATTGAAGAAACTGTGCATCGCTTACATTATTATCATCCTTCTGAAATGCAGACAGGCCCGGCAATACGGGGTGATGAAACAACAATACAAAAACATCTGCAGTTACTGAAACAATTTCCGCAGTTAAAAAGAATGTATGAAGTAATGAGTGAAAGTATTAAAGAATCAGCATCACATACGTTGTAAGAATTCTATTCAAATCTTCCAAAGCCTTCAATTGCTCTGTAAGGCGTTTTAAAAAAATCACCCACAACATTATTAAACTGATCTTTTTTGAAAACAGGAGTGGAGTGACCTGAATTTGGAATGATCCATAAATATGACTTCGTAATATTTTCTGCAATAAGCATTGTATGCTTTGGCAGTATCACATCATGATCGCCGCTGATAACCAAAACAGGACATTTAATTGTATGTAATTCTGCAAGCGTTATATGCGGTTCATAAGAAAGTAAATGACCAAGCTTGCGCTCATTTTTTGTTGAATCGTTTACAGGTTCTGCATTTAATTTTTTATTGTAATCCATCGCCCAATTATATACAAACGGATCAACGGCTGTAGAATCAGGCCAAAGATTTGCACCGGTTACTGCAAGCTTTTTTACTTTGTCGGGATGCCTTATTGCCAGCAGCAAACCATTGATGCCGCCATCGCTCCAGCCAATTACATAGCATGAATCAAGATGCAAAGAATCAAGCAGGGCGTTCAGGTCATCCGTCATCATTTCATAACTTAAAGAATCGCCGTTATCAACTGATTTTCCCTGTGTACGGCTGTCTGCAAGAATTACTTTATAATTTTTTGAGAACTCAGGTATCTGGTAAAGAAAATTATTTATTGATCCGCCATTGCCATGAATAATAAGCAGCGGTTCTCCTTGTCCATACATCTCATAATACATATTAAAACCTCTTGTTTTAAGCCAATGCCCTGCTGCATCATTACGGCCATATATCGTGGTATCAAAAGGCGAAACCTGTGCATGCAAAACAGTGATGCAGCATAATAAAATTGAACAAAGAATTAGACTTATTGATTTCATTGTATAATAATTAAATTGACTTCTGCAGCAAAGCTAAAGCTATTGCAAACGGGTTAATTCAATATTAAAATATTTTGAGAATTCTGATATACCAGGGATGGTTTATTTTTTTATGCGATGTAAATCCTTTATAAAAAGATATTATTTTTTTTATAAAGCTTTTAATGATTGATATAATTGCAATTAAAAACCCTGTTGATTTTTTCAACAAGGTTTTTATTTTAGTAAAGATTTATTCTAAAACAACAGCATCATTATTAATTGAAAGTTTATAAACAGTCCCGATTTTTAAAGCATAATTTTTTTGTGTATGCCCCACAGGAAAATCAAAACAAACCGGATAGTTATATTCTTTTACGGCATCAAAAATTATTTCATCTGTATTTTTTCCAAAAGGAATTATAGTGTCCTTCATCTCTGTAAAATTTCCAACTATTAAACCTGCAAGCGCTTCTAATTTTCCTGCGCGTTTTAATTGCATCAGCATCCGGTCAATATTGTATTTGTATTCACCAATGTCTTCAATAAAAAGAATTTTATTTTTTATGTTGATGTCAGATTTTGTACCAATGATGTGAGCAAGTAAGGATAGATTTCCGCCAATTAATTCTCCTTCACATATCCCGGTTTTATTTAGCGAATGTGCATCTGTTTTATACAATTGATGCATGCCCGTTAAGCTGTTATAAATAGATTGAATATATTCTTCACTTTCCTCCATTTCATTAAAAGCTGCAGCCATTGGCGCATGTAAACACGCGATTTTAAAGTTGGAATAAATATGCGCATGTAATTTGTGTTGTGGAACCAGCTCCGGCATTTTAAATTGAATTCGATACCATTCAGGATCTGACTTGATTAATCCATTCAAGCCATAAAGTGAAGACAAATTATTATCATAAATAACCACATGTGCAGGATGTGTTGCAATGGCTGTTGTTGTTAGTGCAACTTGCCCGAGGTTATTAAAAAATGTTACTTCTATTTTGCCATCCTGTGGTACAATA
>JBDTLW010000183.1:0-5345 GCA_039934575.1 Parafilimonas sp.
AAAGAATTTATTGTTGATTCATCCAAAGACCCGATACAGGCTTTGGCAGTAAATGAATGCAAAAATGCCGATGCAAAATTTATCTGGCTTTCAAGAGATCTGCGTGCTATAACTTTTTCAAAACTGAAAAGATGGAAAGTGAATAAACGCTCAAACAAAAAACCATTGGAAACATTAACCGATAGTTTTTATTACAAAAAAATATGCGCAGCCGCTTTATCATGCATTAATAAAAGCAACACAATAAAAATAAATTATGAAGCGCTGGCAGCTAACCCGCAAAAGGAACTTGATGCCATCTGTAATAAATTCGGATTGCAAAATTATACCGCACCTGAGTTTATGGAATTATCGGATGATCATACTATAGCTGGTACACCCGGAAGATTTGAAAGAAAAAAAATAGCTGCAGATAATAGCTGGAAAGATTTTTATACCCATCACAAAATGCTGAATATTTCAGGCAAAGTTTTTAATTCTTTATAATGGAAGAAAATGTAACAGTAAAAGATTTTTTCATCTTCACTGCACCACGCAGCGGCTCAACAGTTTTAACCAGAACACTGGATAAACATCCGCAAATTTTTTGCGCCGGTGAATTGTTTCATCCTTCAGAAAATATCTATCATCCAGAATGGCATTTCCCTTTTACGGGTAAAAAAAAGAAGAAAGGATTTTCAAGAAAGATATTTGCAGTTACCAATTATATTAAGGGGTATTTTTCAGGTGTTGATCATATAAAAAAATTTTACAGCAAAAGAAATAATAAAGAGATACGCGGGTTTAAATTAATGATCGGGCATATAAAAGATTTTCCAACCGTATGGAAATACTTACGTACAAACAATTTTAAGATTGTAGTACTTATTCGTAATAATACTTTCAGGGAAGCTTTATCAAGTTTCCGGGCAAGAAAAATTGGTGTCTTTCATTCAACAGAAGAACTGGAACTTGCTCAAAAAAAAGTAATAATAAATGCGGCTTTGCTTAAAAAAAGAGTAGATGAACTTGAGGCTATTAAATCAAATATTTTAAATATTAGTGTAAACGCCAACCGCATTGTGATCATGTATGAAGATTTTAAAAATTGGCAGCAAATGTTAGATAAAGTATTTGATTTTTTGGGTGCAGATAAAATTGAAATAGAACCTGAGTTAAGAAAAACAAGTACTGCAAACTGGCGTGATGGTGTTGAGAATTACCAGGAAGTAGAAGAGATGTTGAAAGAAAAATATGCACATTATTTAGATTAATAACCCATGACCAAATTTGTTATATTCACTTTGCCGCGTACGGGCTCAACTTTATTAAGCAAATCACTTAACAGGCATCCTGAAATTTTTTGTGATGATGAAATATTTCATTTTAGTTTCAGGGATTATTTCAGTCCCAATCAATTTCATTTTTTAAAGCTTCGCTTTCTTCCTAAAAAAATAAATTACATCATTAATTATCCCTTTACTTATTTAAGATTAAAAGGATTTCTTAATAATTATTTTTCTAATAAACCAAATGAAAATTTTAAAGCAAGAGGTTTTAAGCTGATGTATTATCAAACCTTTTACATGCCGGGTTTGGTATCTTACTTAAAGAAAAATAATATTAAGATCATACTGCTGTTAAGAGAAAACATTTTGCGCAATGCCTTGTCTGATCTGCGTGCACGTACTACAGGAATTTATCATAACCAGGATGATAACGAAGAAGAACGCTCAGGATTGGAAAAGCTGCATGTTGATATTAATGAATTGCAACAAAAGATGAATGGAATTGTGCAACAGAATATAAAACTTGCAGAAGTGATAAGCGATATGGATCATATAAAGATCCATTACGAAGATTTTACTTACTGGGATAAAACCATGAGCAATATTGAAGAGTTTTTACATGTTTCTGCCACAGCAATTTCTACAGGCGCTAAAAAATTAAACCCGGATAATTTAGAGGATATGATTGCCAATTATGATGAAGTAGAAAATTGGCTGAAGCAAAATAATTACGCTGCGTTTATTGCATAAAAAAAGCTGTTCTTTTCAGAACAGCCTTAATACAATTCAATACATTATAAATTAAGCTGGTTCGCTTACTTTACTTGTTGCCCATTCAATTAAAATATCAGCAACTAACGGACGTGAAAATTCTGATGGCGGACGCTCACCTTTTGCAAGCATTTCTCTAACCTTTGTTCCGCTTAAAGCAATCATTTCAGGATTTTTTGGAGCCGTTTTCATGCTTGCCATGCTTTCTGTATTCTTGCACCAGAAAGTATGTTCAAACTTTAATATTTCCATTCCCATTTTCGGCCCTATTTTTTCCATCAATTGCTGTGCTTCATAAGTTCCATAGTAACCTCCAACACCTGCATGATCTCTTCCAATTATCATGTGTGTGCAACCATAATTCTTACGCAATAATGTATGATTAATGGCTTCACGCGGACCTGCATAACGCATAGCTGTTGGTAATACAGAAAGCTTGGTATTATCAGGATTAAAATAATTATCAATTAAAACTTCATAACATTTCATACGCACCGGTGCAGGAATATCATCACTCTTTGTTTCACCAACTATCGGGTGAATTAAAGCGCCGTCAACAATTTCCTGTGCACATTTAACTAAGTACTCATGAGCGCGGTGTATTGGGTTACGTGTTTGAAAAGCAACGATGGTTTTCCAGTTGCGTTTTTCAAATTCAGCCCTTGTTTCTGAAGGATCAAGAAAATACTTTTCATCAATATCTTCTTTACGCAAAGGCCGGTTAACCATTTCCAAAGGACCAGAAATGTATTTATTGCCACCTTTCCTTATAGCTGCAACTCCGGGATGTTTATCTTCAGTTGTACCAAAACATTTCTGAGCAAGATTTTCGAGATCAAGTTCAAATTTTTCATCAACAGACATGATAGCCAACACACGGCCTGTTTTATCAAGTAAAGCAATTTCTTCACCCTGTTTGATTTCATCATATTTATCGCCGACAGGCAATAAAATAGGAATGCCCCATGCAAGACCGTTAGTTAATTCCATTTTTTCAATTGCAGATTCGCTGTCCGCTTTTCCCATAAAACCTTCAAGCGGGCTGAATGCGCCAATAGCAATCATCTCTACATCAGCGCCATAACGGTCTTCAATTGTAAGCTGAAAAAGATTTTTTGCTTTTGCTTCAAGTTCTTCTTTGCGTTGGCCGGTTGCAATTTTGTTTACCAGCTTTCCGCCATGTGGTTGGTTCATTTTATATAATATTTATTAGTGAGAATAATTGTTATTATGCCTTTGTGATGTAGCCATTTGCTTCAAGATAGTTCAGTACAACATCTGCACTTTCATCAAGGGTTTGTCCGCCGGTATCAACAGTAAGCTCTGCATTAAGCGGTGCTTCATACGGATCGCTTATTCCTGTAAAGTTTTTGATCTCGCCTGCACGTGCTTTTTTGTATAAGCCTTTAGTATCGCGGCCTTCACACACTTCAAGCGAAGCGGCAACATATATTTCAATAAATTCACCTTCTTTCATTATTGAACGAACCATTTCGCGATCTTCAATATACGGTGATACAAAAGCTGTAGAAACAAGTACACCGGCATCAACAAAAAGTTTCGCCACTTCACCAATTCTGCGGATATTTTCTTTGCGGTCTTCTGCTGTAAAGCCAAGACCTTTATTTAAACCCATACGAACGTTATCTCCATCTAATACATAGGTATGATAACCTCTTTCAAAAAGTTTTTCTTCAACTTTATTTGCAAGAGTAGATTTACCTGCGCCGGATAAGCCCGTGTACCAGAGAATTGCTGATTTATGACCGTTCATGCGATGACGGTCGTCTTTAGTGATTGTGGCTGCGTGCCAAACGATGTTTTTTACAACTTCCATGCTGCTTTTTAATTTTAAATTTTGCGCGAATGTAAGGCGAAGCAATCGAAATTCCTACTATAACGATAGAATTTGAGAAATAAGGCAGGAGAAAAGAAATCATTGTATCTAAAAAAGATTAAAAAAAAATTGCATATTTTAAAATTTAATCTTATTACCTTTAATCCGTTTTTTAAGGGTTTAGGGTTGAAAAACCCCGCTTAGTCTTAGGCGGGGTTTTTTATTGGTTCCTGCACACCCTTTGGGTGTCTGACACCAAATATTAACTTCAAAAGTTCAAACAACTATTCCACCACCTTAACCCATTTCCCTTTTACACCGCCACTAATTGTATGATCATACATTGCTTCACAATATATTCCCGGCCAATAATATTTGCCTAAATATGCAGCATTTAATTGCACATAATATGTTTTGCTTTCGTATGGTTTCAGATCAAAATAATAATACACACGGTCATCATGAATATCCATATAATCGCTGGGTGATGATTCAAAACTTCCTTCACTATTGTATAATCTTGTATTTAAAATTTCCCATCCGCTCGGAAAAATTTCACTCAACGCCATGTTGCTGTATGCATCTCTTCTGCCCGGATTTGTTACTATAACTTTCGCAACAAAATCAGTTCCCTGTTTTATTGAATCAATATTAATTGTTGTATTATTTGTGTTGATGAAACTTACATTCACTCTTAAAATATTTGGATCATTTGTTACAGAAATACCTTCACCGCTTATCGGTTTGCCTTCATTAATTACACGTACAAATAAAACGTTACTGCCTTTGTTTTGTAATTGAACATTCGCTTTTCCATTTTGCCATTGCAATGCATTTTGTGCAACAACAGACGAAGAATTTATGCTGATGTTTTGATTACCTGATTTTCCTGTTGCCATAATCTTAGCAGTTGAATTATTACTGCCTGCAAACTCTGCAATCGCAATTAAACTGTATGCTGTTGTTTGTGTGCTGTACCAGTTGTCTTGCGATAATTGTGAAGCGACTGTTTTCACTAATTGATTTGCTTCAGCCATGCGTTTCATTATTACTAAAGTTTCCAACACCATTGCCTGGTCGCGTAAATCGCTGCCATACGTTATACCTGAATATTGTCTTACAGGAAATGAAGTTGATAAACCGCTTATTAATTGTAATGCCACTTTCGGTTGACCAATTAATTGATATGCTGCTGCCAATCTCCACTTGCCTTCTGGCGATAAAAATTTCCATTCTTTTAAACGGTTCATTGCACCAAGTTCAGGTGCATTTGCAAGCGCTAATAAATACAAACGATACGCCTGCATTAAATCAGTTCCATACCACGGTGCAGATGTTACATTCCATGATAAAGCTTTGCTGCGTTCATATTGTTTCCATGATTGCAACATGCTTTGCGAAACATTATAACCTTTCGATTGCGCGATCAATAAAAAATGACCTGCATAATTACTTCCCCATTCATCGCT
>JBDTLW010000184.1:0-5333 GCA_039934575.1 Parafilimonas sp.
CATGTATTCAGTTTAAGCAAGAATGATTTTTTACTTGATGGAAAACCATTTCAAATTATCAGCGGCGAAATGCATCCTGCAAGAATTCCGTATGAGTACTGGAAGCAAAGAATTGAGATGGCAAAAGCAATGGGCTGCAATACAATTGCTGTATATATTTTCTGGAATTACCAGGAAGCTTCGCCCGGCGTTTTTGATTTTTCAACAGGCAATCATAACATCGCTGAGTTTATAAAAATTTGTAAAGAAGAAAATATGTGGGTGTTGCTGCGTCCGGGTCCGTATGTATGTGCCGAGTGGGATTTTGGTGGCTTGCCTTCATATCTTTTAAAAGTTCCTGATATAAAAATAAGGTGCAGCGATGAACGATATATGAGTACAGTAACACGATACATACATCGTTTATCAAAAGAAATAATGCCGCTGCTTTGCACACATGGCGGACCAATTTTAATGGTACAGATAGAAAATGAATATGGCAGTTATGGCAATGACAGAAATTATATTAAAGCATTAAAAAAACTTTGGGTTGATGATGGAATTGATGTTCCGTTTTATACTGCAGATGGTGCAGCAGCATCCATGTTAAGCGCCGGAAGTATTGATGGCGCTGCAATTGGGCTTGACAGCGGCGGCAGCGATGATGATTTTGCTGCTGCAAAAAAACAAAACCCTGATGTGCCTTCCTTCAGCAGCGAAACATATCCGGGCTGGCTTACACATTGGGGTGAACAATGGGCGCGGGTTGATACAAATGATATTTTAAAGGAAGTAAAATATTTGCTGGACAATAAAAGATCTTTCAATTTATATGTGGTGCATGGCGGAACAAATTTTGGGTTTACCGCAGGCGCGAATGCATTTTCACCAACACAATTTCAACCCGATATAACGAGCTATGATTATGATGCGCCAATAAACGAACAAGGTGCGCCAACAGCAAAATATTTTGCATTAAGAAATTTGATTTCAAAATATGTTGCCTATAAAATTCCTGATGTGCCTGCAACAATTCCAACAATAGAAATTCCTTCATTTACCTGTTCACCTTTTACAACTATCTGGAAAGAATTGCCAACACCTATTGATGCCGTTCAACCAAAACCAATGGAAGCATTTGATCAAAAAAGCGGCTATATTCTTTATACAACAAAATTAATCGGGCACACCAGCGGTAAGCTTACCATAACCGACCCGCATGATTATGCATTGATTTTTTTAGATAGAAAATTTATTGATACTATCTATCGTGACGGCGGAAAATGGACAGTTGATTTACCAAAAACAAGTAATCCAAATCCGGAGTTAGAAATATTTGTTGAAGCAATGGGGCACATAAATTTTGCGCAATTTATGATTGACAGAAAAGGCATCACAGATCGCGTAACATTAAATGGAATGACATTAATGAACTGGAAAATTTATTCTTTACCGATGGATGAAAAATTTGTTTCATCACTTAAGCAAACCTATGTAAGTGATACGGCAAAAGAGATATTTTATAAAGGAACATTTACTTTAAATAAAACAGGCGATACGTATATTGATATGAGCCATTTTAAGAAAGGCGTTGTTTGGGTAAATGGCCACAACCTTGGCCATTATTGGTTTATAGGTCCGCAGCAAAAATTATATTGCCCGGCTCCGTGGTTGAAGCAAGGCAATAATGAAGTAATAATTTTTGATGTATTGCAGGAGAATAAAAGTTTTACAGTAAGCGGTAGCACTGCGCTTTATTAGTGAAGTTTAATCTGCATCATATTGCTTAGCTCACTTATTTCAACTGTCACATGAAATCTGCTGCATATTATTTGGGTGTGTACGGGAAGCGCACAGCAAGGCAGGCTCTTTGGCAGGCTAGCTTCTGTGTTGTCGGCTTTGTGCGACCGCCAATGTGCCTGATTGCAGCTTAGACTTTTATTCAAGCGGCCATTTTGCTGCATTCTTCTGCACATTCTTTACAAGCTTCAGCGCATTCTTTACAATGTTCTGTTTCATGTTTGCCACATTCTTCAGCACATGCTGCACACAATTCAGCGCAATGATGGCAAATGTGTTTTGCATGTTCACTTCCTAAACTCATTAATTGCGCTGCCGCATAGCATAAGGCAGCACATTCCATGTCTAACTGAATGCACTTTGCCATCATTTTTACATCTTCTTCCTGCAAGCATGATGAAGCGCAATGATTACATATAGCTGCACATTTTAAACATGCATCTATACAATTTTTGTAAGCGTGATAACCTGTCATAATAATTGTTTTTATAGTTAAGAAATAATTGGCTTTAAATCATTGTGGTTTATTGTTGGCTTTCTAAGAATGAAATACAAGCCGGTTAAAATAAAAGGAATGCTTAATATCTGACCTAAATTAATAGGTAATGTTTGTTCAAACGCTTCCTGATTTTCTTTTACAATTTCAATTAAGAAACGAAAAGAGAAAACTAAGGCAAGGAATAATCCGAACAAAAACCCCTTCTTTAAATGTTTCCTTTGTTTATAATAAATGCAGGCTAACAAAATAAAGATGAGCAAATAAGCAACTGCTTCATAGAGCTGTGCAGGATGGCGGGGAATATTATCAACTCGTGCAAAAATAAAAGCCCATGAAACATTCGTTGGCTTACCTATAATTTCCGAGTTAAAAAGATTCCCTATCCGGATAAAGAAACCAGCAAGCGCTACCGCAATAACCAATCTGTCAATGGTCCAAAGAAAAGATTGCTTATATTTTTTACAATAAAGGGTTAATGCGATTAGAATTCCGATAGCTCCTCCATGAGATGCTAATCCCTGGTAACCTGTCCATTCAAATTTTCCGTTTACAATTTTAAATGGTGAAATAATTTCTAATAGATGATGTTTATAATAATCAAACTCATAAAATAAAACCTGTCCAAATCTTGCGCCTATCAACGTTCCAACAAATACATAAATGAAGAGTTTATTTAAAAGCTGAATTGGAACATTTTCTTTTTTATAAATTTTTGAAAGCAATAAATAACTGCAAATAAATGCCAGCCCAAACATCAGCGAATAATATCGCAAAGCAAATCCTCCAATACGAAAAATTTCAGGATTGATGTTCCATTTTATTTGAAGAAAATAATGTATCAGCATTATGTTTTACACTCAATTATTTAATACTTCAAAAAGAGTTTCACTTAAAATTTATAGCATTCTTCACCTTAATCTCATATTACTATCTAATTAGTGGATAAAGCAACCTATTTCTAATATCTGAAAGAACATCACTAACGATGACCATAATAACCTCTATAATGAGGTCTTCCCCATGAACGGGAACCCCGATAATAGTATGGATTATAATAGGGACGAGGTTGGTAGTATGGACGTGCCCCATAGTAAGGGCGTGTGCCAACACCAACACCAACGCCAACTCTTGCAGGTGCGCAGGAACTTAAGAAAAGGATTGCAAAAACCGCAACCGCTAATAATAAACGTTTCATAAATTTCAATTTTAAAAGGTTATAAATTTTATTCTTTTATGCAGCTTGATTAAACGGGTATGGCTTATTCATTACATTTCAGTGATTCAAGATAATTTCCTTTTGCATCAAACTCCAAAGCCATGTCCTTCACCTGAACTTCGTAACTAATAATACCCTCACCATCGGTAATTTGTACAACGTTTTGAAATATTTCGCCCGGATAATTTTTTTGCACATACTCGGTAATATTTTTTGGCAAATCTTCTACAGGCATTTGCGCTTCTGTTGATAATTTTTTACCGGCTGCATCGTAAGTAACCGAGATGGGCGCTTTGCCGTTAAAAAATGCAACTTCGTAATTAATACTGTCTTTACCCCAATAGCATTTTTTTTCGTTTGGATAGTCTTTGTGAAAAGCATCCATAACTGAAGAAGGAACATCCTTTGCTTTACATTTTTGCGCCTCCACATCAATAAAGACTGCAACAGACAACAACAATAGAAATAAGTGTTTCATGATTTTTTATTTTTAATTATTAGGAAATGATTATTGAAATTTATTTAGTAAGTGAATGTTACTCCTGCACCCAAACCCATATCACTGTCGTAATGCGATGAAACAGAAATGTATTTGGTAGCTATATATCTTAACCCAGCCATATATTCTTTATCTGTATTTATCATCCAGTTGAAACGCAAACGTGGTGTAACTGATATATCTTCTCTTGATAACTGAAAGCGGAATTTCCCATCTCCATCAACTCTAAAATCTGCAACAGTTAATGTTGGCAATGTATATGCAATACCTGCTACTACTGTATGCCTGTCATTTTTATTGCTTGTTTGCCCAAATAAATTTTTCTCATCAGCATTATTTCCAAAAATATTTTTCGGACTGTGTGCCAGGTCGAAAATACCTTTTGCATTCTCACCTTCTATCTTGTAATGATAATCAAAACCTGCATACGGATACCACCATTGCATACGACCTAAATAACGACCAAACATTGTTTCACTTTCGTAGCCATGTTCATCGTGATAGCCAAGATGCCAAAGCGTGCTTGCTTTCCATCTTGTGTTTGCGAACATCGCTTCACCATCGCTGCCATTGCTTTCTACGCCAACTTTTGCCATAAAATGAAACATACGGTCATCTCCAAACAATTGCTTTTGTGCAAGTTTAGGGTCAGGTATTTCGGGATTAGCAGGAGAATTTTCATAACTGAAAACCCTGCCCATGCCACTCATCATGTGGTATAAAATATGGCAGTGAAAAAACCAATCGCCTCCTTGTTCTGAGGCTGCAAACTCTATTGTATCTCTTTCCATCGGCATAATGTCTAAAACATTTTTCATCGGCGCATAATCACCTTGTCCGTTTATCACCCTAAAATCATGCCCATGTAAATGCATTGGATGGCGCATCATGCTGTTATTGAAAAAAATAATTCTTACGTTCTCACCTTTTTTAATTAAGATTTTATCAGCTTCTGAAACTACTTTATCATCAATGCTCCAAACGTAACGGTTCATGTTTCCGGTTAAATCGAATTTCAATTCTTTCCATGGACCGTCAGGCAAAGTTGTTTTTTCAGTTGAACGCAACATGCCATAATTCAGCGTAACTATATCAGCGCTTTCACTTGCCATATTCATGCCATGCATATCATGACCATTATGCATTGAATCATTTTTCATCTTATCCATTTGCATATCTTTCATGTCTTCCCCGCCTGAAGTTCGGGCAGGCATATTCATTTCTTTGCCAGGTTTTTCTTCGCCCGTTATTTCGGGATACATAACCGTGTTCATATCCATTATCTGGTTCTGCATGTTCATTCCATCCATCTCCACCATGTTTCCTTTCATATCCATCAT
>JBDTLW010000185.1:0-5331 GCA_039934575.1 Parafilimonas sp.
AGTTATGAAATGGAAAACCTGAACAATAAAAAAGTTTTCAAAGTAAATATTCCCCCGTTTGATTTAATTGCTCCATTGAAGATGAATTAAGTTTCAGAGTTTACAAGTTTACGGGTTCACAAAGTTCACGAGTTCGCTTGTTTGCTCGTTGTTATAAGCTATAAAGTTTTAGTACAGATCATCCAGCTTCATTCTAAGATATTTTATTACACTTCGGTGTGTGCTGAAAAGCGAGATGCCAATGCCTATCAATATCAACACACCAAATAAAATAAAAGTAAGCGTGTTATTGTGAATGGCTTTTAATTGCGGAAACTGACTTTCTGCCCATTCCATCAGGCTAAACAAAATGGCAATAGCAATGCCCGCACTTATCAAACCATTTATCGCAGCACGCAGATCCATGGGCTTTGCAATAAAGTTTCTGGTAGCGCCTACCATTTGCATGGTTTTAATTAAAAAACGGCTGCTGAACATGGCAAGACGAATGGTAGTATCAATACTTATAATTACAATAATGCAAAGCACAGCGGCCACAACAAGAAATATTAATCCAATCTTTGATGCACGCTCGTTAAGATTATTTACAAGCCCTGAAGGATATTGCAGATCAGTTATCTGGTTACCGTAAAGCTGCATTATATTATTGGAAATTTTATTAAGACTGTCTGTATTTACATAATTTGCTTTTGCATAAAAATCTATGCTTTCAGGCAAAGGATTAAAATCTAAAATTTTATTCCAGTCTTCATTATTGTCTTTATTCCATATCTCTTTTGCTTTTTCTTTATTTACGTACTCAACATTTTTTGAGTATGGTTGAGATGCTATGTATTGCTGTATCTGCGCTACGCTGTCTTTATTCATGGTGCGTA
The DNA here is from genome assembly GCA_039934575.1 of Parafilimonas sp. GTDB lineage: Bacteria > Bacteroidota > Bacteroidia > Chitinophagales > Chitinophagaceae > Parafilimonas. The sequence continues at coordinate 876 of JBDTLW010000185.1, forward strand.
AATAAGCGCTTATACGTATGTCTTCTTTAAACGCATTGCCGGCTTGTGCAAGATTTAAAAACATCCAGCCCATAATGCCAAGTATCAATAGCACCAGGGCAACGCCAACAATGCTGTATATATAATTTGGTTTGCTGCGCCGGAGCGATTTGGTTTTAACTGCCATAATTATGAATAATAAATAATGCGCTCAAATTTATGCTATTCGTTTACTTAATGTAAGAGAATAAACTTTTTTTCAGTTAGTGTAAAAAATCTTTTCAATACTATAACATTTATATCGTCTTAATAAAATCTTCATTTCAATTGCTGATATTGAACGTTGCAGAGATCATTTTATTTTAATCGCTGTACAATTGAATCTGCTGATTAGTTTCGCAGGCTGATAAGCACCCATGCAATTACAAAAAACCTATTCCTGTAACTATGGGCGGCCACAATGTTTTTGGCGTGCTGAATCCGCCTAAATAGATCATTATAATACCTAAAATAATAAGCAGGATAGCTGCTATTATTAATATGTTGCTCTTTTCCATTACTGCTATCTTTTTTGATGATGAATTATTTTCCGTATGTAAATATAAACATCGCAATACAAAGCCAGATATACCTGTACTTGAGCAATAATTCAGTAAAATAATAACACCGATGCCTCATTAATTTACGTAAAGAGAAAATTAAAAAGTGGTAGCAGTATGGTTGCGGTTTTTTTTGAAGAAATTATAATGCTTTTATGTATTTCATTCACGTTGAAGCAGGCTCACTCTGTTCTTAATGATTCAACAGGATTTGCTATTGCTGCTTTTATAGTTTGCACGCTCAATGTTATTAGCGCAAGCAACAGCATTCCTAAACCGCTTAGAATAAATATCCACCAGCTTATTTGTGTTCTGTAAGCAAAATCTTGCAGCCATTTATAACTTGCCCACCAGGCAATGGGTGCTGCAATTACAAAAGCTATCAATACCAGTTTTATAAAGTCTTTTGATAAAATAGAAATGATGCTGCTAACGCTGGCGCCTAATATTTTCCTTATGCCGATTTCTTTTGTTCGTGTGTTGATAGTGTACATCACTAATCCTAATAAACCCAGGCAACTGATAAGAATGGATAACGCAGTAGCCCAGCTTAGCAGGCTTGCTACCTGTTGCTCCGAAGTATAAAATTCAGCGACCATCTCATCAACAAACTGGTAATTAAAATCTTCATCAGGGTACACTTGATGAAACGCTTTCTGTATTTTACTGATGGCATTTTTCCAGTTTTTACTGCCTGCTATGTTGGGCTGTAAGCGCACATGAAATTCCTCGCCAAGACTTCCTGCAAAAACCATCGGGCTTATTGGTGCATGTGTTGACTGATCGTGAAAATCTTGCAGCACACCAACAATGGGCATGTTTTTATTATTAAAGAAGGTTAAATACTTTCCAATTGCATCTTCAGGCTTTTTGAATCCAAGAATTTTTGCGTACATATCATTTATCAAAAACTCTTTCATAGTATCACTCGCTGTTACATTTCTGCCTGCCAATAATTTTAATTTATACACTTTTAAATAATTAGTATCGCCCCATCTTATTTGAATTTGCGCTTTTATATCCGGCTTTGCTGCATAAGAAACATTCGCGAATGACATGCCTTTATCTGCGGGTGAAAGAAAGCCGGCGCTTGCTATTTCTACTCCGGGAATTGAATTGATTTCAGCTAATAACTCTTTGCTATGTGAGGTCACCGTATCACGCGGTAATTGAAAAGTGATGATACCATCTTTATTAAAACCCAGGTCTGTATTTAATGAATAATTAATTTGCTTGCTCACCATTAAAGTGGCAATTACAAAGAACTGTGCTATTACAAATTGTGATATGGTGAGTGATTTTCTAACCCAGGTATTTCTTGTGTCATTGCTGTTAAAAAATGATTGCGTTTTTAAAACCTGTATGGGTTTATATCCTGATAAAATAAATGCCGGGTATATACCCGAAAGCACGCTTACTACTACAGCAAGCAACAATAAAAATAAAAATATATAAGGCTGATATAATGGCTGAAAAGATAAACCGGACGGAATAAAATCTGCAAATAATTTCAGCAGTAAAGGTGTTAAACAAAATGCCAGGAATAATGCAGTTAGTGTAAGCAAAAATGTTTCTCCTAAAAACTGAAATATCAATTGCTTTCTTGAGCTGCCCATTGTTTTTCGGATGCCGATTTCTTTTGCACGCTGCGCAGCATTTGCCGTTGTAAGATTGATAAAATTGATGCAACCCAGCAGCAATAAAAACGCAGCTACAGCAAGTAATCCATATAACGTTGGTTTGCTGGCTGTTCTTAAACCCTGCGATGCGTACAAGCGGTTGAAATGCACTTCATTCAATGGTTGCAAGCGAAAAACAATAGTGTTGGAAGATTGATTTTCCGCATCTTTACTATACTTGTTTAAAAGTGTTTTTAATTGAGCTTCCGTTGCCCCTACACTGTTGCCTTTATCAAGCTTTACATACAACTGCGAATTGGACATCCAGTCATTCCAAACATTCATCATAAAATCATTTTGTAAATGTGTTTGAGAAATGGTTGTGTATGATATAAATTCATTCGCCTGAAAAGAAGTGGTTTCATTTATATCTTTTACAATGCCTGAAACAGTTGCTGTGATGTCATCATTATAACTGATCTGCTTACCAATAATTTCATTAGGTGAAAGAGAAGGGAAATATTGCTTTGCCTTGCTTTGTGTAAGCACTACAGCGAAAGGATCTTTCAAGGCAGATTGTGCCGAACCTGCGATCCATTGATAAGGCAGCAAAGAAAAATACTGTGCATTGGTAAAAACAATATCAGTTTGTTTCTTAAAGATGACAGGTTGCGGCAAACCTTTTCTTGTAACAGTTACTTTAGCGTCTCCCTGGAACTGCATTACGGGTACCGTTGTTTCAACACCCGTTACTTCACGTTCAATAGCACTGCCTAAAGGCGCTGGCACAGCAGCGCTATGACCGTCAACACCACCAAAGTTTGCATCAAGTACCACACGATAAATACTGCTGTTATCTTTTTCAAATGCATCATAGCTAAACTCATAATGCACAATTAAAAAAATAACCAATGCCGCACTAATACCGATTGATAAACCCAAAACATTAATGCCTGCAAATACTTTATTACGACTGAAATTTCTAAAGGCTGTTTTGAAATAATTCTTAAACATAAATTTTGATTTCTGATGTATGATCTATTATTATAAAATCCCTTTAATCTTTTTCATCAACCCAAATCCCCGTTCAGACTACTCCGTTTTCAAACTCTCAACAGGGTTTGCTATCGCTGCTTTTATTGACTGAAAGCTTACTGTGATTAACGCGATGAACAAGGCTGCAATACCTGCAACTAAAAATATCAACCAGCTTATTGTAATTCTATATTCGTAACCTTGAAGCCAGCTATTCATCATCCACCACGCAACAGGAAATGCAACCACACATGATAATGCAACGAGCTTTAAAAAATCTTTTGATAACAATGCTGCAATGCCCGGCACACTTGCACCTAACACTTTGCGCACACCAATTTCTTTCGTTCTGCGTTCTGCAGTATAAGCTGCTAAACCAAACAACCCCAAACAAGAAATGATGATTGCAAGAGAAGCAAATACTCTTGATAATTTGCTTATCAAAGTTTCACTTAGAAATTGCGCATTGAACTGGTCATCCACAAATTTGTATTCAAACGGGTAAGCAGGATTATCCTTTTTCATCACAGCTCCTATTTTTGCCAAAGTAGTTTCGGCATCGGTGTTTGCTTTTGTTCTTATATACATAAGCTTTGCCGCCTGCGGTAAATCATAAAAAATTACCGGGGCAGATTCACCATACATATCGCCGTATACATAATCTTTTACAACGCCTGCTACTATTAATTTCCAAGTTCCCATGTTATGCGGATTCTCCATTGTTTTACCTATAGCACTTCCTTTGCCTAACAATTTTTCCATTGACTGAGTGATGATAACATTAAAAGCTTGCAAAGAATCTCTTGGCATGTGATTATCATTCAGGGCAACAATATCTGAAGGCATGAAATCCCTGCCTTCAATAATATGCATGCCCGTTGTTGACATAAATTCACCACTAATTAATCTTTGTGAAATAACAATATTACTGTTTGGGTTTTTGCCCTGCCAGTCAATACTGGTGGTATTATTTCCGTCCGAGATTGTTTCATGGTCAGCCAATGCTGCATTCTCTACAGCGCCCGTGTTTAAAAGATCCTGTTTAATGGAAGTAAAATTTTTTATCACATCTGCCTGTGCATCTATTTGCAGCAGGTTATCTTTATTGTATCCCAAATCCCTGCTTTTTACATGTTGTATTTGCTGATAGATAATTACGGTACTTATAATAAGCACAATAGAAACAGCAAACTGTGTTACTATTAAACCTTTTCTTATAACTGC
>JBDTLW010000186.1:0-5316 GCA_039934575.1 Parafilimonas sp.
TGATGACGGGTACTTTTTCTGAAGGGCTTGCACTTATTCCGGGCATTGAATCAGGTCTGAAAAAATTTTCTTCGTATGTTGACCTGCATCGCATACTTGTATTTAATTATAAAATTGCTGTTTTATATTTTGGCAGCGGTGATTATGCTGTATGTATTGATTATTTACAACGAATAATAAATGAACACGGAAACCTGCGTACGGATCTGCAATGCTATGCACGCCTGCTGCATTTGATGGCGCATTATGAGTTGGGTAACGATGCTATTATTGAATCGCTTACAAGATCTGTCTATCGCTTTATGGCTAAAATGAAAAACCTGTCTGTAGTAGAAGAAGAGATATTTAAATTTATAAGAAGCTCTTTCAATTTATCATCAGGAAAATTAAAGCCTGCATTTGAAGACTTTTTATATAGAATAAAACATCTTGAGAAAAACCGGTTTGAAACAAGAGCTTTCTCTTATCTTGATGTTATATCCTGGGTTGAAAGTAAAGTATATGAAAAACCTATGAATGAAATTCTGTACGAAAAATATATCAATAGCAAACACAGAAATTCTTCCTGATTTTATTTTTAGTTATATCTGTACAAAAGGATTATTCTTTTTTTCATGTCCTATTGAAGTGGGATTACCATGCCCGGGATAAACAATTGTTTCATCAGGCAGGCTGTATAGTTTTTCTTTGATGCTTTTATACAATTGCTGCTCGTTGCCGCCGGGAAAATCATACCTGCCTATGCTTTCATAAAACAAAACATCACCATCAATTATAAAATTTTGAGAAGGGCAATAAAAGCAAATACTTCCTGGTGAATGCCCGGGTGTAAGCAGGATTTTCAGTTTATCATCACCCAAAAAAATTTCATCTCCTTCATTTAAATAATGCAGAGGGCCGTTGTAGTTTGTAAAACTTAAACCATACATATTACCGGCAGCCGGTGCAAATTCTAAAACCGTTTTTTCATCTTTATGCATATATAATTCAAGACCATAATTTTTATGAACCCAATTGTTGCCGCAAACATGATCTAAGTGGCAATGCGTATTTAATAACTGCACAGGCTTTAAACCTTGTTCTGTTATATAATTTTCAAGTGTTCTTTCTTCTTCCGTAAAATAACAACCGGGATCAATAATAACTGCATCATCTTTTTCGTTGCTCAACACATACGTATTTTCAGCGAGCGGATTGAATGTAAAATACTCTATTTTTATCATGGTAGTTTTTGCAAGTCCTTTACAAGTAATTATACTAATTTTAAGATTTTAATGATAGTTATGCAAAATAAACGTTTAAGAACGGAATTCATTTTTGGAATATCATTGCTGCTCTTACCCATATTTCTTAACGCACAGGTTAATACGGTTGACTTTGGAAAAAACCGTGTTCAATATAAAAAATTTGCCTGGAAGTTTTATCAAAGCCCAAATTTTAATGTGTATTATAACGAGGGCGGTTTAGAGCTTGCAAAATTTACAGTGCAGCTTGCAGAGGCGGAATTAGATTCAATAGAAAATGATGTTGACAATTCGTTAATTCGCCGCGCTACGCTTGTACTGTATAATAATTATGATGATTATAAATCAAGCAATATCGGGCTTGGTATTGACTGGCAGAATGCAGGCGGCTTAACCAAACTTGTTAATAATAAAGTACCGCTTTATTTTGATGGAAATCACAATACATTTCGCCTGAAAATAAGGGAGGGCATTGCAAAAATTCTTACAGATAATATTTTATTTGGTGATAATATCGGCGAGTTTGCCAGCAACCAGGCGCTGCTTGATCTGCCGCAATGGCTAACCGATGGCTATGTAGAATACATTGCTGAAAATTGGAGCATAGAAAAAGATGATGCATTAAAAAATGTGATCTTAAGCGGGGATTATAATAATTTTTATCAGTTTGCTTTTGATAAACCTTTACTTGCCGGGAATGCGTTTTGGTATTATGTGGCCCGCAAATACAAACCGCAAAACGTAACATATTTTTTATACCTCGCAAGGCTCTATAAAAGTTTAAATACTGCTTCTGAAAGAATTTGCAAAAAGAAATTCAAATATGTATTGCAGGATTTTATGAATGATGAACAGGAACGTTATGTTGCAGATATCAAACAGCGCCGCAATGCACCGCGTGGTAAATTATCTGTGGTAGAAGATGTAACTAAAAGTGATTATTATCATTTTGCTGCAAACCCAAATCCTAAAAATAATTCTTATGCAGTAGTACAATTCACAAAAGGAAAATACAAGGTAAAATACTATGATAATTTGTATGAAGAAAAAACCCTGCTTGATTATGGAGTGCGCACCATAGCAGGCGATATGAACCCAAACATGCCCATTCTTGCATGGGATGGAAAAGGTTCGCGGTTATTATGTATTTATACAAAAGAGGGAAAGACGTATATGTTTGTGTATGATGTAATAGCCAACATAAAACGCTTTACACAGGAAATAGATGGCTTTGATCAGATACTTGATGCAGGCTTTATTTTTAATGCCAATACGCTTTTATTCAGTGCAGTAAAAAATGGTCACAGCGATATTTATACCTATCGTATTGATAACGGAAATATCAAGCAAATAACAAATGATGTATATGATGATCTTGACCCGACATTTGTTTCTTTCCCGGACAGGCTCGGAATTATTTTCGCATCAAACAGACCTGGCATAAATCCTCCAAAAGGTGATACTGTATTGCCAAGCCGCAATCACTTTAATATATTTCTTGCAGATATAAATAATAACAGCGAGTTCAGGCAAATTACCCAGCTTACAAATATGAAGTATGGTGATGCGCGTTATCCCATGCAGTATAATCAAAATCATTACACATTTGTAAGTAATGAAAACGGAATAAATAATCGCTGGGCCGGCTTTTTTACAACGCAGCCCGGAGGAATTGATACATTGTATTATATTGGTGATGATGTGCTGCGTAATCCTGAGCCTAAAGAAATGGATTCAACACTAAATGCCTGGCAAAGATCTGAGCCTGACAGCATCAGTTATTTTAAAGTATATGCAGATAGCACATACACATTTCCCATAACAAATTATCAAAGCAGTTTATTGGAATCAAGAGTTGCCGGCAACAACGATCAGGTAAGTGAAGTAAGGCGTGAAGGCGATTCTAAATTTTTATATAAACTGCGTGTTGATTCTGCAACACTGCGCAAAAGAAATGTAAATGCAAGACCAACAGATTATGTGCGCAGAATGATAACCGCAGAAAAACTGGAAAGCGGAAAAAGTATTCAGGTGCAGCAAGAGCAGCAGCCTGAAAATAAAAGCCAGTTTCAAAATGAATTTGAAGACTCTGCTAAAACAGATACAACACATGCCATTGTTGTACCTGAAGAATCTGGTTCGCCGCAGCCTGTTGATTATATAAGCAAAGCAAAACTGTATGATTATAAATTAAAATTTGAAGCGGATTATGTGCTTGCCGGTTTTACAAATAATATTCTTGTAAACCGTTATCAGCCCTTTGGCGGCTATGCACAGCAAGGTCCTATTCGTCTTAATAACAGTGATGCTCTGAGCTTTACCTTCAGGGTTGGTGTAAGTGATATAATGGAAGATGTAAAACTTATTGGTGGGTACCGGCTCGGCACTTCACTTACAGACAAAGATGTATTTGTTACTTTTCAAAATTATCGTAAACGTGTTGATTGGGGTTTAACTTATTACAGAAGCAATGTTACCAATCTTCCTGGGTTTTTCTCCGGAACAGATTCATCAGGTGCTGTAAATCTTAGCTATTTAGATAATGAAGTAATCACTAATTTATACCAGGCAAATTTTGCTTATCCTTTTGATGAAGTTAAAAGCTTAAGGTTAACATTAGGGCTTAGAAAAGATATAGGTGTTTTACGTCCTCTGTATGGTTACCCTCAATTATTAAAAATAAAAGATTCTGTATCCTCAACCCTGATGGGCAGGGTTGAATATGTATATGATAATTCAATAAACCCGGCAGATAATATCTGGAATGGTTTAAGATGGAAAATTTATGCAGAGTATTTTATACCCGGCAGCAGTACTTCGCTTGCTTCAAAGAACATTACCAATATCGGTTTTGATGCGCGTAACTATGTAAAAATTTACCGCAATTTTATTTGGGCGTTAAGAGGTGCAGGTGATTTTTCTTTCGGTGAGTCAAGACTCATTTATTATTTAGGCGGCGAAGACGGTTGGTTAGTGCCTAAATTTAACCAGATAAATACTGCGGATACTAAAGTGCCGTATGCTTTTCAAACACTCGCTTTAAACCTTAGAGGATTTGATCAAAACGCAGCTAATGGCAGCAATAATCTTGTTATAAACAGCGAGTTCAGGTTGCCGGTATTTACAACATTTTTTAGCAGCCCGATTAACAATGCGTTCCTGCGCAATTTTCAGGTGATACAATTTTTTGATTTAGGTACAGCATGGAGCGGGTCATTAAGTAATATTAAAAGACCATCTATTGTTTACCGCGGGCCTGATGATCCAAATACAGGACCCAGCCCTTTAACTGTAAAAGTTCGTGCAGGTGGTATAGGACCATTAGCCGGCGGATATGGCTTTGGTGCACGAAGTACATTGCTTGGTTATTTTTTACGGGGGGATATTGGCTGGCAAATGCGTGGAATATTCAGAGGGCCTGCAATATTTTATTTTTCACTTGGGTTTGATTTCTAAATCACTCAAAATAAAAATTAAAACTGCTTCGGTGTAAACAAAACACGAGGCAGTTTTTTTATGGTGAAGAAAATAATCGCCAGAAAAAATGCGAACACAAAAGTAAACACCCACACATTCAGGTTTTGAAATGGATGATAGATATGATGCGATGAAGATCTTAAAATATTTACAGGGTCAGTAACTACATCCCAACTGTTATACCGCAGGTAACGGCCTATGTAAATTCCGTAACCGCAAAAAATCAATAACAAAAAAATTATGGCTTCTGTATATTTTGTTTTACATCTTGTATTTAAAAATTTTTCTACTCTGAATAATGAGATCATGCATAATAAAATTCCGTTCCATGCACCGGACACAACAAGCATAAGATCAAACCACAAAGGCACAGGCGGTCTTGCTTCAAAATGAAAAATATCTGTAACAAGATATGGCGCATTTGGAAGAAATAAAAGCCATAGCCCCAGCAATAAAATGCTTTTATAATTAAGTGTTTTTTGCTTTAATAATAACCCGCTGAAATAAACCGGAATTAAAGCCAGGAATAAATTCCAGGGATAAAAGAAATATGCAATGCTGCCGGCATATACTGCCCGCATTGCAAGCAAACCGA
>JBDTLW010000187.1:0-5311 GCA_039934575.1 Parafilimonas sp.
GACTTGAACCAACGACCCTCTGATTAACAGTCAGATGCTCTAACCAACTGAGCTATCGAGGAATATTTTCTTATTTCCCTTTCCAACGACCCTCTGATTAATCCCGCACGTGCGGGACTCTAACCAACTGAGCTATCGAGGAATGTTTTTGTTTCAGGGGCAGCAAAAATAAACGTTTTTATATTTTAAGCAACTGATTTTTTAAAAGCCTTGTTAAAAGAGATATTCCGTTTTATACGGATAACGTTTTTTATACAAAGTCCTTACATGTTGCACCACACAATCGCGCAGCGTATTAATATTTCTTTTTTCTATTGCTGAAATAAAAACGGCATTATCGCGGGTATCTTTTTGCCACCTGTTTTGCAATTGCCGCAAAATTTCCTGTTTTTCATTTTTATCCATCCATTCATCAAAAGCGCTTTCTTCATACACATCCATTTTATTAAAAATAGTAATCACAGGTTTATCAAATGCGTTTATCTCCTGCAATGTTTTATGTACTGTTGCCATCTGTTCTTCGTATTTAGGATGCGAAATATCCACCACATGCAACAGCAGATCTGCTTCACGCACCTCATCAAGTGTGCTTTTAAAACTTTCAACTAAATGATGCGGCAGCTTTCGTATAAAACCTACGGTATCGCTCAGGAGAAAAGGCGTGTTTTCAAATACAACTTTACGTGTTGTAGTATCCAGGGTAGCAAACAATTTATTTTCAGCAAAAACATCGCTTTTGCTTAATATATTCATAATGGTGCTTTTGCCCACATTTGTATAACCAACAAGTGATACCCGTATAAATTCCCCGCGTTCTTTTCTTTGAGTGAAAGATTGCTTATCAATTTGCAGCAGCCGTTTACGCAACAACGAAATTTTATCTCTTACAATTCGTCTGTCTGTTTCTATTTCTGTTTCACCGGGTCCTCTTGTTCCTATACCACCGCCAAGCCTTTCAAGATGTTTCCACATACCGCGCAAGCGCGGAAGTATATATTGATATTGTGCTAACTCAACCTGCGCTTTAGCCCTTGCGGTTTTTGCACGTCTTGCAAATATGTCAAGAATAAGATCACTGCGGTCAATTGTTTTTACATCAACCTTTTTTTCAATATTGGTGATTTGGGAACCGCTTAATTCATCATCAAAAATTATTATGTTGGCAGGATGACGCTGCAGATAATCCGCTACTTCTTCCAGTTTGCCTTTGCCAATAAAGGTTTTGCTATCTGGTTGCTGTAGTTTTTGAATAAATGTTTTTATGGTAACGGCTCCTGCTGTTTCGGCAAGAAAAGCAAGCTCATCCAGGTTTTCAATCACTTCCTGTTCGGTTTGATCTTTTTGCACCACACCAATCAGCAATGCCCTTTCTTCCCCCTGTATGTGTTGCTTAATATCAATCAAATGCTGTATTGATTTTAAAAAGAGTTATGATAGAATAATAATATGCAAAATGCAAATTAAAGGCCACTTAAGGTAAGCCCGATAGCAATTGGATGAATTGTTGGCCCGGCGCCGGGTTTTAAAAAGCTTGTTACCTGGTAAGAACCATCTATTGAAATATGACCAAAACCTATGCGGCCTGTAACCGCAAAACGTGAACTATTAATAAAATTCTTTTCAGATTCTTTTTGAATATAGTTTTTATCATACAGAGAGCGCCCGCTTGAATCAATAAAATTCTTACCTTTTGTATGTGCACTTATTAATAAACCACCTTTAATGCCCAATGCAAATTTAAAACCTTTATCAGGTTGTGCGGGATTGCCTGCAAAACGTAATTCAAGCGGTACTTCCACAAAGCCTGTTGATAATTTGAATTTATCAAAATGATTAGTTGAAGTAACATTTATAAACGGTAAAGTAGGCGTAGTGGATTTAAGATTTACATACGTGTTTGAGAAAAAGATATTGCTTGTACCTACACCTATGCCAATACCAAGACTGAAATGAGGGTTGTTTTGAAAAGGTTTATCCAGCATAATATACATGTTAAAATGCCTCGAAAACCCGGATGTGTTGATACTATCAGGCGCATTTGGCCAAGCATCAAAACCGTATTGAATTAAAAAATGATCGTTGGCTCTTGTGCTCAGATCAAGCTTCGACCAATCATTTTTAGCCGCTGTATTGGATGAATATCCTGAATCAGAAACCTGGCAGTTTGCAATAACAGAAGCAGTTAGAAAAAGAAACAGCAGTGAAAATTTTTTCATTTGGTGCATTTTATTTTGATGTTATTGCTAAGTTTTTCTGGTTTATTTATATAAGCATTCCCTGCTTTAATTATTAATTTTTTTATAATGCGGACAAAAATAAATGAATTCAACCTACGCAAGCGGTTAAAATAACGCAAAATAAATTGCTGCCCCGCAATACAGTTTCATTAAAATATATTAATACTCTGGTTTTTGAATTTAATTATTATTTTCACATTCTTTACCGTACCCACTAAATTAATATCACAATGAAAATACTGGTTGCAGAAGATGATGCAATAATGCTCGCATCTATTACCCATCTGCTTAAGCAGGAAGGGTTTAGTGTAACCACTGCAAATAATGGCAGAGAAGCTATGCAGCTTTTTGAAAACGATACTCCTGATCTTGTAATTACGGATATAATGATGCCCTTTACTTCAGGTCTTGAATTTTTGAATATCATCCGCACTAATTCAAAACAAATTCCCGTAATTGTATTATCTGCTGTAGATGAAGAAGACACCGTAATTGAAGCCTTTAATTTAGGAGCAGATGATTTTTTAACAAAACCTGTAAAGCCGGCGGAACTATCATTAAGAGTTAACAGGCTTTTAAAAAAGAATCGCAAATAATACGTCTTTTTTCTTGTAATAATTTAAAATATTTTTTAGGCTATTTTTTTAAATGGCTTGAAAATTGGAATTATCTGCTATATGAAACAGTTAATTCTTGCCGGCATATTTTTATCGGTCATCATCTGCAAATCTAATATAGAGTCAGCCGCAGTAACCCACTATTCATCTTACAAACAAGAAATGCACGATACAACGGGCCTGGCAGGTAGTTGGAAATTATTGCCCGTATTGGCATCAGATACAGCAGCAGGTAAAATTCCTCAAATAAATTTTGATGTAAGAACAAACAGGTTTTCCGGCAATACAGGTTGTAATATAATGGGGGGAATTTTTAGCTGTAAGCAAGATGCATTAAGCTTCAGCCGGAATATTATTTCAACAAAAATGGCCTGCCCAGGCTATAATGAAAAAGCATTCTTAGATAACTTGCTTAAAACAAACCGGTACGAAATTAAGAATGGTGTTATGCAACTTATGTATAATGCAACTGTACTTTCCAAATGGGTAAGACATATTGATACAACACCTACCAAACATATCTGATAATAAGTCTGCAGCAAATCTTTTATTTTAATAAGATGGCGTGGCATAATAGTTGAATTATTGTTTCTATTGATATAAAAGATTAATGGAAAATATTCAGTGAATTAATCGCATTTAAAAAACTATACAGAAAAATTAAACGGTATAAAGATTTGATCTCAACCCCATGCCCTGCAATCCCGGTGCTATTAGCCCGGGATTTTTTTATTAAATGTGTATGGCAACCTTTTATTAAGTGCACTGGTTTTATTATTCAAATATTTATTTATGAATACAAGAATTATTAAACCTGCTTTATTTACTTGTTTGTTGATTTCGATTTTTACAATTATCGGCTTCTATGCCTGTAGTAAAAGCGGAAGCAGTTATGGCAATGGCGGCGGAAATAATACGGGTAACGCTGTATCAATAAAAAACTTTGCATTTTCTGCTTCTACATTAACTGTATCGTTGGGCACTACTGTAAAATGGACAAACAATGATGCTACAACGCACACAGTAACTGCGGATGATGGAAGTTTTGACAGCGGGAATATTGCACCGGGTGGTACATTTTCTCATACATTTTCTGCTGCCGGCACAACTAAATATCATTGCAGCATTCATACAAATATGAAGGCAAGTGTTGTTGCAAATTAAATTTGGAACATAGCTCTACACGATAAAAAAATGCAGAATGAACCTGACAGGTTTTTAAGTCAAAGAATGTTAAAAACCTGTCAGGTTTTTTAAAGCACAGCCGCCGCTATAGCAATTAGAAAATCAATACTTATTTTGTTATACCGTATTTGGTTTTGTAACGTTCGTACAATTGCTTTTGTTTGTTATCGAGATTTATTTGCCTGCCTTGAATAAAAGCATAAGAAATATTATTGGTTCTTATATCAAGCAAATCGCCATCGCTTACAATAATGTTGGCATCTTTATTTGTTTCAAGCGAGCCTGTTTCTTTATCAATGCCTAAAATTTTTGCAGCGCTTAATGTAATAGCAGTTAATGCCTGCTCTTTTGTTAAACCAAAACCAACAGCAACGCCTGCATTAAACATCAGGTTTCTGCCACGGTTCATTTCATCAAAATCGTTTATGCAATACATTACGCCGGCTTGCTGTAACTGGTAAGGAAGTTTTGCATACGTATCAACATCATCATCCTGCATTACAGGCAAATTGTGCATTTGATTTAATATTACGGCAATGTTATTTTGCTTTAGATAGTCAGTTATTTTATTGCTTTCTGTGCCGCCAACAATTACGGTTTTAAAACCAAACTCTTTTGCAAATTCAACAGCAATCATCATTTCATTTACCATTTCGCAATGCACAAAAAATGTTTGGGTTTGATTGAACAAACCTTTTACTGATTCAAATTTTATGTTAGTAATTGTATGTGTTGGTTCATTAAGATAAGCTTTAGCATCACGGAAGAATTTGCGCACTTCATCAATTTGATCATAAGCGGTTTTCAATACTTTATCTGCATCATTAGTTTCTGAACTTGGAATTAAAGAAGGCATTCGAAAATGAATGCCATTGTCCATTTTATATACTGCATCTTCCCAGTTCCATCCATCCAACTGCATTACAGAAGAAGTGCCGCTTAAGATGCCGCCGTTAGGTACAACATTCGCCAATAAAATACCATTGCTGCGAACAGTATTTATAATTTTTGAATCCGTGTTATACGCAACAAGCGAACGCACATCAGGATTTAAATCGCCTAACTCAGATTCATCATGCTCTGAACGTATAGCACTTATTTCTTCAAGACCAAGATAACTATCGGTTAATATCAGTCCCGGGTAAATTTGCTTACCTGTGCAATCAATGATTTTTGCATTGCTTACATCAGCCGATTTACCAACAGCAATAATTTTCCCGTTTGAAAAAACAATCGTTCCATCATCAATTACATCTCCATTGCCCACATGAA
>JBDTLW010000188.1:0-5305 GCA_039934575.1 Parafilimonas sp.
AGATAATCATCGCCCCATTTATATGTAAGCATGATGAAAAGAAAAAGCGCCAGCAGAATATTCATTATAACACCTGCAACCATTATGATCAATCTTTGCCAGGCTGGTTTAGCCCTGAATTCATACGGTTTTGGTGGTTGCTTCATTTGTTCTTTATCCATGCTTTCATCAATCATTCCGGAAATTTTTACATAGCCGCCAAATGGTACCCAACCAATACCATAAACTGTTTCACCAATTTTCTTTTTCCAGATACTGAACCAGGGATCAAAAAATAAATAAAATTTTTCAACGCGGCATTTAAACATACGTGCCGTTAAATAATGACCAAGTTCATGCAACGTAACCAGTATAGATAATGAGAGAATTAACTGTACTGCTTTTACACCAACGCCTGCCCAGTCTATTGCTAATAATGTCATGTTATAATATTGCTCTAAATTCCTAAAGAGAACTTTTAAAAGTGATTGATAAAGTTAATTTGAATTACAAAAATTTTGCAATGATAATAATTCATTTGTTAATCAAAACAATATATGATTTTAACGGGCTTATAGTTGTATAAGAGAAGCGGCAAAGTTGCGTGCTTCAGCATCACTCTCAATATATCCTTCAAGCGTAGGGTTTTGAATAAAAGCAATTTTTTCCATCGCTTTTTCAACTACTGCTGTAATATCAAGAAAACCTATCCTGTTGCGCAGAAATGCAAATACAGCAATTTCATTGGCAGCATTTAAAATGCAGGGCATATTACCGCCTTTATATAATGCATCTGTTGCCAGGGCAAGATTGCGAAAAGTGCGCAGGTCAGGTTCTTCAAACGTTAATGATGAAGGTTTTTTAAAATCATACCGCGGAAAATTATTAGCTAAGCGTTGCGGAAATGAAAGCGCATATTGAATAGGTAATTTCATATCCGGTAAACCCATTTGCGCTTTAATACTTCCATCTTCAAACTGCACCATACTGTGAATAATACTTTGCGGATGAATAACCACCTGTATCTGTTCCGGCTGTAAACTAAACAACCATTTTGCTTCAATCATCTCAAGCCCTTTATTCATCAGCGTAGCAGAGTCAATTGTTATTTTAGCACCCATGCTCCAGTTAGGATGTTGCAAAGCGTGATCACGTTTTACATTCACCAAAAAATTTGGTTTCTTACCAAGAAAAGGACCGCCGCTTGCCGTAAGCACAATGCGCTCAATTTTATTTCTTCCCTCACCAACCAAACATTGAAATATAGCAGAGTGTTCACTATCAACCGGAATTACTGCAACCTTTTTTTCATAGGCTTTCTGCATTACAATATCGCCCGCAACTACCAGCGTTTCTTTATTGGCAAGTGCAACTGTTTTGCCGGTTTCAATTGCATTCAGCGTTGGTCTAAAACCTGCATAACCAACTATAGCAGCAAGCATCAGATCATAGCAATTCATTAATGCAACTTCATTCAAAGCATCTTCGCCTGCAAAAACTTTTATATTAGTTGTAGAAAGCGATTCTTTTACAGCAATATATTTTTTGTCATCAACTATTACAACAATATTGGGATTGAATTTCAGCGCCTGTTCAATCAACAATTTTTCGTTTGTATATGCGGTTAATATTTCTGCAGAAAATTTATCAGGATGTTCGGCAATCACTTCTAAAGTCTGACGGCCGACAGAACCAGTTGATCCAAAAATTGCGATGCGTTTAATCATAACTGCAAAAACTTGAATTTTAGTAAAGATAACAGAATTAATAAACGTGTTTTATTGAAGAATATTTGTATGCAATAAAGCAGTGCGGCAAATTAAATTACAATGCTGTAAATATTTGTTTTTATAAATAATAAAATTTAATAAAGATGATTTTGAAAATAATTTCTTATTGCGCTTTATAATCATACATGGCAGA
Organism: Parafilimonas sp.; assembly: GCA_039934575.1. Classification (GTDB taxonomy): domain Bacteria; phylum Bacteroidota; class Bacteroidia; order Chitinophagales; family Chitinophagaceae; genus Parafilimonas. The sequence continues at coordinate 1,903 of JBDTLW010000188.1, forward strand.
AGCAATTATTCTTTCATTACTTAATCTTGGCAGTTTATTTTGACCGCCTAATTTCCCGATTGATTTCATATAATCAACAAAACCATTTTTACGAACCGGGACTATTTTTAAAATATCAAGAATATTGCCGCTGATGAGATCATCATAATAAATATTTTTTCCCCTGAGATTATTATCAATTTCTATTGCAAGACATTCTACATTATCAGGGGTTTTTTCAAACTCAATGAACCATTCATGATAACTTTTTCCTTCTGATTGCGCAATATGCGGCGCCACGGTAAACTCAACTATTTGCACGCCCATTTTGTTAGCAGCTTTTGTTAGTGCGAGCTCTACCTCTTCGCTAATTACATGTTCTCCGAATGCTGAAATAAAATGTTTTGTTCTGCCTGTAACTACAAGACGGCAAGGATTTGTGCTTACAAATTTTACAGTGTCGCCAACATCATAAGCCCATAAGCCTGCATTGGTGCTTACAACAAGCGCATAGTTTTCATTTGTTTTTACATCTTTCAGGTTTATACGCTGCGGGTTTTGTTTATGAATTTCATTTGCAGGAATAAATTCAAAAAATATTCCTGAATCCGTATTTAATAATAAGCCCTCCACCTCCTGGCTATCCTGGAAGGCAAAAAAACCTTCACTTGCCGGAAACAATTCTATTGAGTCAATTTTTTTACCAACACTTTCAAATAAACGATTGCGGTAAGGTTCAAAATTTACACCGCCATAAACAAGTACCGATAAATTTTTAAACAGTTCACCAATCTTTTTTTCTGAAGTTTCCATCAGCCTGTCAAAATACATTTGTATCCATGGTGGAATTCCGCTAATTAAAGTCATATCCTGATTAATGGTTTCTTTCACTATTGCATCAAGTTTTGTTTCCCAGTCTTCAATGCAATTTGTTTCAAAAGAAGGCAATTGATTACTTCTTAAATAGCGTGGCACATGATGATTCACAATGCCGCTTAATCTTCCTGTAGGTATGCCGCCAACACGTTCAAGCTCAGGTGACCCGCTTAAGAAAATAAGTTTGCCTTTTGCAAAACCTGTGTTACCTGTTTGTGCCATATAACATAATAATGCATTTCTGGCTGTATCAATGTGATTGGGAATAGAATCCTTTGTTATAGGAATATATTTTATACCACTTGTAGTGCCGCTTGTTTTTGCAAAATAAACAGGCTTGCCTTTCCAAAGTACATTCTCTGTTCCGCTTTTTATTTTTTCGATGTAAGGCTTTAACTGTTCATAATCACGCACAGGAAGGTGCTGTTTAAAGTCTTCATAAGATTCGATCTTATCAAAATTATGATCTTTACCAAATTCAGTTTGTTTGGCGGTTTTAACCAGCAGTTTCATCAGCTTTTCCTGATCTTCAACTGCTGTCTCCATCCACTTTTTTGTCTTATTATAAATATAATTAGCAAAAGGACGAGCAAACAAGGATTTTAAGTACATAAGCAAACGCTAAGGGAGCAAAAGTAATGGTATGCAGATTTAAAAAAACTTACAATTGACAGTTATAACAATATTTACAAATTTCTTTTCATTAATAAGTAAGGAAATATTACCTTTGCCGTCCAAATTTTAAAAAATTATGTTTGCTATTGTAAAAATTGCCGGGCAACAATTTAAAGTAGAAGAAGGACAAAGTTTATATGTTCCCCATCTTGCCGGCAAAAGCGGAGACAAGGTTGAATTCTCGGAAATATTATCATTGGTTGATGCTGATGGAAAACTTACTTCCGGTAAAGATGCAAAAGCAGTTGTGAAAGCTGAAATTTTGAATGATCTGATAAAAGGCAATAAGGTTATTGCTTTTAAAATGAAAAGAAGAAAAGGCTTTCGCAAAAAACATGGTCACAGAACTCAATACACAAAAATTAAAATTGAAAGCATCGCTTAAATAAAATTAAAGAACCAAATATCAAATAACAAAAAGCAACAGATCAGTTTACTTTGATTTTTGAATTTTATTTTTTGATTTTTAAAATAAATATTATGGCACATAAAAAAGGTGAAGGCAGTGTAAAGAACGGCCGCGATTCACAAAGCAAAAGATTAGGTGTAAAAATTTATGGTGGCCAACCTGCCATTGCAGGAAATATAATTGTTCGTCAAAGAGGCACAGTATATCATCCCGGAAAGAATGTTGGAGTTGGCAGAGACTTCACATTATTTGCACTTGCTGATGGCGTAGTTGAATTTAAAAAAGCGAAATCAAATAAAACCACGATTTCTGTTTTACCTGCACAGGCATAAATTTTATTTTATTTTTTTAGTTTATTGTTTTGAGATATAAAGATGTTATCCACTTTGTATTGATAAATTTTTTTGGTGTATGATAATAAGTTTATAATTTAGTCTTATTATTTTACTAACCATTAAATTTTAAAACTATGGCAACAGCAAAAAAAGCTGCAAAAAAAGCTGCTCCTAAAAAAGCAGTAGCTGCAAAAAAACCTGCTCCTAAAAAAGCAGTAGCTGCAAAGAAACCTGCTCCTAAAAAAGCAGCAGCTGCAAAGAAGCCTGCTCCTAAAAAAGCAGTAGCAGCTAAGAAACCTGCAAAGAAAAAATAAGCAGTTTCACTTAAGTAGAATAGAAATTTTAAGTCCCGCAATTTGCGGGACTTTTTATTTTAATTATGTTGTATTGATCTTCTTCTTCTTATAATTAAAAATGCCGTAAACGCAAGCAGCAGCCATATTACAGCCGAAGCAATGATGGCAATTATTTCACTATTATAAAAAGAAGCGGGTTTAAATTCAAAACGTATATTATGATTTCCTGCAGGCACAGCAAGACCGCGTAAAACATAATCAGTTCTTATAATTGGCGCTTCTTTATTATCAATATAAGCCTTCCATCCGCGGTCATAATAAATTTCACTAAACACCGCAAACTGATTGGATTTGCTTTGGCTTGAATAAGTAATTATATCATTATCATTTTTTATTAAATGAATAATTGCGTTGCTGTCAACTGCAGGCATGAATGTAATTTTATTCTTGTCTGCTGTTTCAACAATTGCACTATCTGCAGGATTATTATTATCAAGTGCTCTCATTGCTGCAGCATCATCTTTTACAAAATATATATCTTTTACAAACCAGCATGCTCCAAGATTTCCAGGATTTTGCTGCACAACCGGTTGTCCTTTTTCATCTTTATTAATAACATATTTTGTGTTTAGCATGTCAAGCACATTAATGTTTAATTTATTGCTTAACTGGTATGTAATTAAATCCTGGTAAATGGCAAGCTTGGCAGGATTATATCCTCCAATTGAGTTATGAAAATAGGAGGTAAGCGCATCATTAAAAACATCAGCAGTTAAATTAAGTACGCGATAATAACCTGTATCCTGCAATATTTGCTGGCTTGTTGGTGAAGG
>JBDTLW010000189.1:0-5291 GCA_039934575.1 Parafilimonas sp.
TAAAAGAAAAACTGATTCAACAATAATAAAAGTTAAACACGCTTTTGTTTCTCCGTAATCAAAAAAAAATCCTGCAAAAGCGTTTGCTTCAAAATATGATTGCACGTTCATTTTTCTTATCATTATAAGGAGTGAAAATTTTAATTATATAATTTGATTGAGTTTTACGTAATCGCAATACTTTATACAATTATTATCTTTACACATGAGTAATTTTGAGATCGTCATTTTTTTAATGGCCATTCTTATTGTTCTTTCTGTGTTTACTGATAAGATAAGAATTCCTTATCCTATCATGCTGGTATTTGCAGGTTTAATTATTGGGTTTGTACCTTTTTTGCCAAACCTTAAGCTTGATCCTGATATAGTTTTCCTGTTGTTTCTTCCGCCACTTTTATACGATGGAGCTTTTAAAACTTCATGGTTTGATTTTAAAAAAGAGATCAGAACAATTTCTGCACTTGCTGTATCACTTGTTTTTTTTACCACCGTTATTGTTGCTGCCGCAGCGCATTATTTAATTCCGGGCTTTAGCTGGCCAATTTCATTTGTACTTGGAGCAATTATTTCACCGCCTGATGCCGTTGCTGCTTCAGGAATAATTAAAGGTCTTGGTCTTAATAAAAAAGTAATCACAGTTATTGAAGGTGAAAGCCTGATAAATGATGCATCTGCATTAATTGCTTACCGGTATGCATTGGCCGCTACGCTTAGCGGCAGCTTTGTATTATGGAAAGCAGGTCTGCAATTTATATTGGTTGCCGGCGGTGGGGTGGCTGCCGGAATGATAGTTGGATTTTTGCTTGTGTTTGCTCATAAAAAAATACATAATAATGCTGTTGTTGAAACTAGCCTGAGCCTGCTTACACCTTTTCTGGCGTATGCATTGGCTGAAGAATTTCATACTTCAGGCATACTTGCTGTTGTTACAGCAGGTCTGGTAATTTCATGGCGGGCAAGAGAAATATTTTCTTTTGAAACAAGAATGCTTACAAATGGTGTATGGGAAACCGTAATATTTTTATTAAATGGAATTGTATTTATACTTATCGGCTTACAATTGCCTGACCTGGTAAAAGATCTTTCTACTACAACATTGTATGAGCTGATAGGATACGGTATTATTATAAGCGTAGTAATTATTATTATCAGAATAATTTGGGTATTTGCAGGCGCTTATCATCAAGTATTATTTAAAAAGAAAAAGAACGGCGATGAAACTGAAGAATTAACGGATTGGAAAAATGTATTGGTTGTTGCATGGACAGGAACAAGAGGTGTAGTGAGTCTTGCCGCAGCGCTTGCACTGCCTTTTACTTTAGAAAATGGTGATGCTTTCCCTAAACGGCATTCTATTTTATTACTCGCATTTTCTGTGATCATGATAACGTTGGTTGTGCAGGGATTAACGCTGCCTTTACTTATAAAACTGTTGAAAATAAAACCTGCCACCATTTTGTTGCAAAGAGAAGAAAGCGATCTTAATCTTGTGCTTACTGAAAACAGTCTTCAGTATATTAACAATGATCTTCCCAGGGAGATTGATGAGGTTACTGCCGAAAGAATAAAAAAGCAATACGAGCTTAATTATAAAATGCTTTTTAATAAAAGAGACAATTCATTACAAAAAAAGCAGATCGAATCACAGTTTATTTCCGTACACCGGTTTCTGCAGGCACAGCTTGAAGTAATAAAATTTCAAAGGAACTTACTCTTGAAATTTCAAAATGAAGGAAGCTATAGCGAAGAAGCGCTGAATAATGCGGAAAGAGAACTTGATATTGAAGAGATGCGGATTAATTCATTAATGCAAAAAACAGAAACCTCTGCAAAGGTTGCCCATCAGCAAAAAGAATAATCATATCAAATATTATTAAAGAAGCTTTCTTATTCATGTTATATAATGCTGACATAATTTAGCACAGTTATGCATAAGTTTTATACAAAAGATAATTTTCATGAAATATGTTTTTCACTGGCAGAGAAAGATGCAGCCTTAAAAACAATTTTAGATAAATATGGATTACCACCTATGTGGACAAGACCTGCCATTTTTCAGTCATTGGTATTAACGATACTTGAACAACAGGTTTCACTCGCTTCTGCTTATGCCGCGTTTAAAAAATTGAAAGCAAAAATTGGGTTTGTTACGCCGAAAAAAATATTAGCATTAAGCGATGAAGAATTAAGAGCTTGTTATTTCAGCAGGCAAAAAATTATATATGTAAGAGCGCTTGCAAATGCTATCATTTCAAAAAAAATTAAATTAAAAAAATTAAGTGATGCAACTGATGAAGAGATACGCACAATATTAAAACAGGTAAAAGGTATTGGCGACTGGACAGTTGATGTTTACTTAATGCACGCATTGCAACGCAGTGATCTTTTTCCTTTGGGCGATATAGCATTGGTAAATAGTTTAAAAGAAGTAAAGCAATTGCATGCTGCAACTACTAAAGAAGACATGTTGGAAATTGCAGAAACCTGGCGCCCATACAGAACAGTTGCGTCAATGATGTTGTGGCATGCATACATACAGAAAAGAGGAATTAAGATTTATAGTTAAAGTATTATTTTAGCCATTGCAAAAAATAAGTTTTATGGATAAAATAATTAAAGTTGGTTTAATTGGTTTTGGTGTTGGCGGACAAATATTTCATGCACCTGTTTTAACAACTGTAGAAGGATTGGAATTAACTAAGATAAGAGCATCTAAACCTGAACAGGTTGCTGCAGCAAAAGCAAAATATCCAAACGCAGAAATTGTAAACACCTCAGAAGAAATATTCAATGATGAAAATATTGACCTCATTGTAATCACTACACCAAACATCTTTCATTACCCATTAGTACAGCAGGCTTTGCTTGCAGATAAACATGTTGTGGTTGATAAACCATTCACAATAAACACACAGGAAGCTGATGAATTGATTGCATTGGCAGAAAAACAAAACAGAGTTTTATGTGTATATCATAACAGGCGTTTTGATAGTGATTTTTATACCATTCAAAAAATTATTAAGGAAGGTTTGTTAGGTGATATTGTTGAAATGGAAAGTCGTTTTGATCGTTTCAGAAATTTTTTAAAACCCGGCGCATGGCGTGAAGAAGATGCTCCCGGTACAGGAATTTTATATGATCTTGGTTCTCATCTCATTGACCAGGTTCAGGCATTGTTTGGGTTGCCGCAAGCAATAACTGCAGATTTGCGCATACAAAGAAAAGGCGGTAAAGCAAATGATAATTTTGAAGTGATACTGCATTATCCATTTATAAAAGCTTCTGTAAAATCGGGTATGCTGGTAAGAGAACCATTGCCGCGATTAATACTGTTAGGCAGCAATGGTTCTTTTGTAAAATATGGTATGGATGTGCAGGAAGAAGACTTGAAAGCAGGATTAACTTCGCTTACCAAAACAAACTGGGGCATTGAGCCTGCAAACAGATGGGGAACAATAAATACGGAATTGAACGGACAGCATTTTATTGGAAAGATTGAAAGCGAAAAAGGTGATTATGCAGGTGTTTACCGCAATGTATATAATACGATTCTTGGTAAAGAAAATCTTATAGTAACACCGTTACAGGCAAGAAATAATATTCGCATTATAGAGCTGGCAATGCAAAGCCAGCGTGAAAAAAGAACAGTTGATTTTTCTTTTTCTTAAATCTAATTGGAAGTAGAAAATCTTAATGACTGCAAATAATTTTAAAACTCAATGCCCGTCCACCTTTTTTTATTCTGCTGATATTTATCGTAATCAAAACGGTATAATCTTCCGGGGCGATGCGGTACATCATCTTCGTATTCGCCTGTATCAATTAAAAAATCCATAGAGAAAAATTTCTTTCGAAAATTTCTGCGGTCAAGCTTTACATCAAGAATCACTTCATATAAATTCTGTAATTCACGGAGCGAAAATTTTTCAGGTAAAAGATTTAAACCCAGCGGATGTTCAAGCATTCTTTTCTGCAGCCAAACATAGCAGGTATTCATTATCTCTTCATGGTCAAACGCCATATCACAGATCGTTTTTACGGAATGCCAGTGAAGTTCGTTATCTAAAATTTTAAGACTGTGATGCTCTGTATTTAATAAAGAGCAATAAGCAACAGTAAGCACTCTGCCACCCGGATGACGGTTTGGATTACTGAACGTTTTTACCTGCTCAAGAAACACATCATCCATACCTGTTCTTTCCTGTAAAACACGGTAAGCTGCATTATCAAGGTCTTCATCATCGCGCGCAAAATCGCCAAGCAAACTCCATTTGCCACGATACATTTCAATATCACTTCGTATTAATAAAATTTTCAGCTCATTATTATCAAAACCAAAAATTACACAGTCAACGGTAATTGGTACCCGCGGATATGATTCAACAAGCTCATAAATATCTTTAATTAAAATCCGTTCGTTTTCATTGTCTGTCTCTGCAGCAGCATTTTCATTTCCAAACATGGCAAGAAAAAATTTTTTGTTTAGTGGATGGTGTAAAAATAAATGATTGCAGTTTATATTCAAACATCTGGCGTGAATAAAAAATCATCTTTAATTTTAGCGAATTAAAAAATTGTATGTATTCAATGCAACAAACGCAACATCTTGAAAAAGCTTCAAGAGATTTATTAAAGAAAAATGCAGGTATAAAAGATATTGAAGAGCTAAGGAATGTACTTCGTTTTCATGAGTACAGGTATTATGTTGTAAGCGATCCGTTAATTTCAGATACAGAATACGACCAGCTATACAAACAGTTGGAAGCATTGGAAAAAGAATATCCTGAACTTATCAAAAAAAATTCTCCTACGCAACGTGTGGGCAGCACTTTGAATGCAAGTTTTCCAACGGTGCAACATTTAGTGCCGATGCTGAGTTTGGATAACAGTTACAATGAAGAGGATTTAATTGATTTTGATCGCAAGGCAAGAGAAAATACAGGGCTTGATGTTATTGAATATTGTGTTGAACCAAAGTTTGATGGTGCAAGCATTTCTTTAATTTATGAAGATGATGAATTAAGTCGCGGCGTTACACGTGGTAATGGGGTTGAAGGGGAAGAAATCACAAACAACATCAAACAAATTCGGTCAATTCCTTTGTCTGCAAAATTTTCTGATTACAATATTCAGTTGGCTGAAATACGCGGTGAAGTATTGATGAGCAAAAAATCTTTTAATAAATATAATGAGCTAATGGAAGAAGAAGGTTTGCCTGTTCTCGCAAATCCACGCAATGCAGCAAGCGGCAGTTTACGCATTAAAGATCCGAAGCTTGTTGCCAAAAGAAA
>JBDTLW010000190.1:0-5285 GCA_039934575.1 Parafilimonas sp.
TTTGCGAAATGGATAATTTATTATTAAAACGCATAGACTGCTGCAACATAAGTTCCATGCTTAAAGCATTATAAAAATTTACGCTCTTGCTTGTATTCAGTTCCGCTGAATAAGAATACTTTTTGCTGTCATTACTTTCAAACCATGCAGACAAATCAACTGATGCACCGCGTCTGAAATACCAACCTGCAGCTCTTGGTTCGTAAAAATCATTTTCAGGAAAGCTATATCCTGTAAAAGCGCCTACGAACCAAAGTTTTTTGCTTTGCACATTTGCATTTACATTAAAGTGTGCAGATTGATATGTTTTGTTTACCGGTTCAATTTTCTTTGCAAGAAAGCTGATGTTGTTATTAAAGTTCAGGTTAATTCGGTTATACCAGTTCTTAGGTTTGTTCCAATGATAGCCCATCCCTAAATAATGATTGATGAAATTATTGTTGGTAAAATATCCCATATCATTACTGTTGAATTTATCATCTGTTCTTTCCTGCGATAAATTGAAATTGAAATTGCCGCTTGTTTTTTGAAAATGAATTTCATGGCTAAAGCCGCTTTGGGTTTTGCCATCGGGCAGATAGTTATACAGGTTGCTCATGGCAAATTTTCCGCCAAGATTGTACGTGTTCTTTTTATTATTTAATTCAAACAAAGCAGCACTAACATCAGCATCATAATCTGAACCGCTTCGCAACACGCTTGTGTTTATAAATGATACGCTTGAATTATGTTTTAAGGTTTGATCTAAAACAATCACGTTATAATTTGTAAGCGGGTCAGTAAGAATTTGCCTTTGCTCTTTCGATGTATTTTCTACAGTGGCGTATTCTGCTTCTGTAATCGCATTTAAAAAACCAATGCCTAAACCGCTTTGTGTTCTGCCTGAAATTTTTGTTGCATTAATTAATTTTGATTCTGTAGGATTTTTCAGAACAGTTTCACCGCTATCAATTTCGTTATATACATCGTACATGTGTATGGGTTGGCCTCCTATTCTTCTTGAATAAAATAAATTGCCTTTGCCAAAAAGCTCAGTGCCTTCAGTAAAAAAAGGCCGGTATTCATTATACTTTACTTCAAAGGGTGTAAGATTTAGCACTTGATTATCGCTTTGCACCTGTCCAAAATCTGGTATCAGCGTAGCATCTAAAGTAAATGCCTGGTTTATTCCATATTTTAAATCAACACCGCCATTTACCTGATTGGTCCAGTTTTTTTCACCTTCTTCATTATAAGGATAATGGTTTGCATAGTAAGATAAATAAGGAGAAAATTGTAAACGTATCGGAGGCTTAATATTTGAAATCCCCTTCCAAATTCCTTCCTGTGTAAGAAAGCCATTTACATTTGGATCTACCGGGTTCCATGTATATTGCTGTTCTGTTTTTCGTCGTCTTCTTGTAATATTAAAGCCCCAGTCCTGCACATCTTTTTTGCCAAAACGAATAGCAGAAAAAGGAATAAACATTTCAAAGCTCCAGCCGCTGTCTGTAATTACAGCACCACTTTGCCAAACAGCATTCCATGTAAAATCTTCCATGTCGCTGTTAATACTTGGTGGGTTCATTTTTGCATCCCACTGTTCACCTAAGGGTGTTACAAAATATTCAAATCCATTCAGCTTATCATTATAAGTATCAAAAATTAGCCCTACATAATCATTCGTTCCAAAACCATCTCTACCTGCTAACTCTGTGGCTATGCTGTCTTTCTTTCTTTCATAGCAGAAGCCGCCAAAATAAATGCCTTCATCATTATACATTAGATAAGCAATGGTTCTGTTTGCATGGTCTTCATGTTTACCGGCTGTAGGTCTAAACTCAACCAGGTCCGTCATTTCAGCAGCATCTTTCCAGGCTGCATCATTTAAAATTCCATCAACTTTTATTGTACCGGCAGTACGTTTTGCCTGCAAAACTCTTGGCGCAAGAGTTTGTGCTGAAACAGAAAAACCTGTTACAATTATTATGATGATAAATACTGCAGCAAAGAACCTCATAAACAAAAAATATTTTTTAAAACGATAATGAGCCTGGAATGTTACACTAATAAATTGAGTTCAAAATTGCAGATGCAAGAGAAGCGAAGGTTGTTAATTTACTCAAAAAGCAGTTTATGCCTGACCAATGGTAAATCATGGAAAAGAAAGGCTATTTTTTTCAAAATTTTAATATTTACCATTCAATCAAAAGAATAGTTTTGTTCTGTAATCAAAAATTTTAAAACAGGTTGTTATGGAATTTTACTATACGTTGTTTTACATCAATTCCTCCCTGCTTGCAGCCTTAATTATTTTAAAAACATATCTATTTTTTTCACGAAGTCATTTTCATGAATATACAGACTGGCTTCGTTTTAGCAAGTACAATATTTATAATTCAAGAAACAATCAAATTAGCAGGGCAAAACGAACGCAGAATGCTTTAAGCCTTGTTCTTTTAATTTTTATTTTTCTTGATCTGAGTTTTCTTGCCTTGGCGCATCTTGTATAAAATTATTATGGAAGACTGGTTTAAACTATATATCACTAAAAATTACCTTGAAGCAAATATTATTAAAGGCATGCTTGAAGAGAATAATATTCAAACTTTTATTTTAAACAAGCAAGACAGCAGCTATCTTGCCTTTGGCGAAATAGAATTATATGTGCCGATGCATTTAAAAGATATTGCGTTGCAGTTATTGAATAATGCTTTGTTCAATTAATATTTAAGAAAGAATTTATTCAAATTTCTTAAGCTTGTAATTTGTAAAATCATAACTCGCTGTAAGTATTTCTCCTTTGGTTAATTTATACCAGGGGCTTATGCTTTCATCATAAGGATTGCTGAGAATATATATTGATTGTGCCGGCATATACCCTTCTGCAAGCTTATATAATTTTTCTCCCTTTTCATTAATACGTTCATCAATAATCATACAGGTGTGCCCCGGGCTGCCCGGTGTTATAATCACAGTTCCCACTTCAAAATCATCTGCGGGTTTAAGCTCTTTGCAAAGAGAAATTGTATTGGCATAAGCATACACTATATCAAGGTAATTTCTTAAAGATTCATGTGTTGTTTTATGAAAAGTATTGGTGGCAATTATACTTACAGCATTATTTTTCAATAAAGGCTTCATGCCTTTGCAATACATATTCCATGAATAATATTGCCCGCTGCAAAAATGAAACCCTATATCATTAAACCTGTTTTGTGTAAATAAATATTCTGCTCTTAAACGCATAAGTGCATCTGCACATTGCTGCAAATCTGATGTGCCCACATCATAATTAATAACCGCAATATGTTTTGACTGGTTATTAATCAGCTTACCTGTATAGTCTTTTATTGGTGCATTTGTTGCAGGCAAATGCTGTAAAAAATATTGCCATGAATTTTTTGGAAATGTATCAGCAGTAATTTGTTTTTTATAAAGATCATACAAGGAATTCTTTTCAACTGTAGTATTGCTGCAATTAAAATATAATGCTGACGCAGCAATTATAAACCATGACCTCATACTGAAACTTTATACAGCATAAGATGCGTAAACCAGAGAATTCCATAGATTTTTATAATGTGAGAAGAACACTTATGGGAAATTGTAAAAAACTTAATCTATTTTCTTTATTAATGCACCAAGACTTTGCAGGCGTTCATCAATATACTGATAGCCGCGATAGATTTGCTCTATGTTATGTATTGTACTTGTGCCTTCAGCGCTTAAGGCAGTAAAGAGCAGAGAAACACCAGCGCGTATATCGGGACTTGCCATTGATATGCCGCGTAAATTTTGCTTGCGTTCCAAACCCACAACCACGGCACGGTGCGGATCGCAAAGTATGATCTGCGCGCCCATTTCTATAAGTTTATCAACAAAAAATAACCTGCTTTCAAACATTTTCTGATGAATGAGCACGGTGCCTTTTGCATGAATTGCCGTTACCAGAATTATGCTTAAAAGGTCTGGTGAAAGACCAGGCCAGGGATGATCTGACATGGTAACAATGTTGCCATCAAGATATCGCTCTACTTCATACATTTCCTGTGCAGGAATATAAATATCATCATCCCGAAATTCCATTTGTATGCCAAGCTGCTGAAATTTTTCCGGAATAATTCCAAGCTCCTGAATGCCTGCATTTTTAATGGTTATCTCACTTTGTGTCATTGCTGCAAGACCAATAAAACTGCCCACTTCAATCATATCCGGCAACATAGTATGTTCAGTGCCATGCAGTTCATCAACACCTTCTATAAATAATAAGTTACTGCCTATGCCATTAATTTTTGCGCCCATATTGTTCAACATGAGGCAAAGCTGTTGCAGGTATGGCTCACAAGCGGCATTGTAAATTGTGGTTTTCCCTTTTGCCATTACTGCCGCCATTATAATGTTTGCTGTGCCGGTAACTGAAGGTTCATTCAGCAACATATAAGCGCCTGTAAGCTCTGATGCTTTTAAAATAAATTCGTCAAACTTTTCATCGTACTCAAATTTTGCACCGAGCTTTTCAAAGCCTATAATATGTGTATCTAATCTTCTGCGGCCAATTTTATCACCTCCGGGTTTGGGTATATATGCTTTTTTAAAACGGGCAAGCATGGGTCCTGCAAGCATAACCGCACCGCGTATGCGACTGCTTTTATGTTTGAAATCTTCTGAAGACAAAGCATCTGCGTTTACATCATCTGCCTGAAAAATGCATACATCCTTTGAAACGTGCTCAGTTTTTACGTTTAGTAATGAGAGTAATTCTATCAACAGGTTAACATCAAGAATATCGGGGATATTTTTTATAGTTACTTTTTCTGCTGTAAGCAGTACAGCAGAAATAATCTGCAGCGCTTCATTTTTTGCACCCTGTGGGGTAATGGTCCCTTTTAATTTCTTTCCGCCGGTTACTTCAAAAGATGGCATACGAATAGTTAAGGGGCGAAAGATAAAAGAATTAATTAATCAGCAGTAATACTAATACTGTATTGTCGGTTATTTGTAAAAGAAGTAAAATAAAATTGGAGAAGTTAATTTTAATATTAATTTAGCAACGCCAAAAAAAATGGCCCTTCCGTAGAAACGGACTGGCCTCTAACGATTGCTTGCCATATGAAAAAGTTCTAATTTCGATTGTTTGTCCGGCCTCTTACCGGTTGCTTTTCTAACGATTGCTTGTATATGAAATACTAAACTGACGTAAAAGTAGTCAGCTATTCAATCCCAATCAAAACAAATTATGCTTTGTTTGATTATGGCAAGCGGCAAAGCAATACGCTGAAACCCTTGCTGGCAAAGGATTTTAA